>NZ_JABDQL010000026.1 GCF_013042245.1 Winogradskyella sp.
TATAAAGTTACTGAATATTATATCGTAAAGTTATTTCCGAAATTTTTCCCCATTGGGCAATAGAAAAATTGCCCCAGAAAAATTTCAGAATAACTTTACTTACACACTTTATGGTTTGGTGCCCTAAGCTAAGGCTGCTCTTGTTGAAAAAAAAGAATCCCGATTTGCATATGCAAAACGGGATTCTACTTATGTGGGTCATACTGGATTCGAACCAGTGACTTCTACCCTGTCAAGGTAACACTCTAAACCAACTGAGTTAATGACCCATTTATTAAACCAAAAAAACCTACAGAAATGTAGGCTTTAGTGGGCGCGAAGGGATTCGAACCCCTGACCCCTTGGGTGTAAACCAAGTGCTCTGAACCAACTGAGCTACGCGCCCGATAATTGGATTGCAAATATAGATTAGTTTTTAATATCTCAAAAGAATTTCAATAAAAAATTTATAATATTTCGGCAACCACAAAAGTGCTACCTCCAATATAGATTACATCTTCTTTTTCTGCTTTAGACTTTGCTTTAGTAAAGGCATCCTTCACTGAATTGCAGGTTTGACTCTCAAAGCCTTTTTGAATAAATAATTCTGATAAGGTATATACATCTAATCCTCTCTGAATATTAGGCTTGCATAAATAATACATAGCTTTTTCTGGTAGCACATTTAATATATCATTGAGGTTTTTATCGTTAACAACACCAAAAATAATATGAAGTTGACCATTTGATTCTTGTTGAAGTTGTCTCATTACATAAGACAAACCTTCAACATTATGCGCCGTATCACAAATAATTTTTGGTGACTCTCCTAAAACCTGCCAACGCCCCATTAAACCAGTGTTCTTAACAACTTTATTTAGTCCAGCTTTTAAATCATTTTGAGAGATTTTAAAACCTTTACCTCTTAAAACCTTAACGGATTGAATTACTGTTTTTATATTATTCTGCTGATAACTCCCTTTTAAGTCACTCTCAAAAACTTCAGACACGATGTGGTCTGCATAAAAAATATTTGAATTAGTCTCCGTAGCTTTAGAATCAAATACAGGTTTTGTTTCCTCATGAGTTTCTCCAATAACGACAGGTACATTCGATTTTATGATTCCTGCTTTTTCAAAAGCAATTTTAGGTCTTGTATTTCCTAAAAATTGAACATGATCAAAACCAATATTTGTAATAACTGATAACTCTGGTAAAATTATATTTGTTGAATCTAAACGCCCGCCAAGACCAACTTCTGTAATAACCATGTCAACTTTTTGCTTTGCAAAATAATCAAAAGCTAAACCAACCGTCATCTCAAAGAAAGAAAGAGAATTTTGTTCAAAAAAGGATTTATGCTTTTTTACAAACTCAATTACAAACTGCTTGGAAATTTCCTTTCCATTAATTTTTATACGCTCTCGATAATCTTTTAAGTGAGGTGATGTATATAAACCAACTTTATATCCGGCTTCTTGCAATATGGAAGCCAGCATATGACTGCAAGACCCTTTGCCATTGGTACCACCAACATGAATAGACTTGAATTTATTTTCAGGATTACCTAAATATTTTGCTAATAAAATGGTATTCGATAAGTCTTCTTTGTAAGCTGATTTACCCTGATTTTGATACATTGGTAATTGATTAAACAACCAATCTATTGTCTCCTGATAACTCATTTACTGACTGATGTCAAAATTGATACTTACAAAACCAACTTGACGTAAAGGTGCATTAGCATCTGCTGGCCATTTATGCGATTCTGCAATTTTTCTGGCAGGCCCTAGTAAACAAGGATGTGTATTTGTTGAACCTTTTGCCCCAGGTGTAGCCTTTGTTACTCTACCACTTTTGTTAACTTCTATTCTAACAATGACTAAACCATATTCATTACAATCTTGTTTGAAAATCTTTTTGGTTGGTTTTCCTCTTCCTCCCAAACCATACCCAACACCACCTTTTCCTGGGCCAGAACCACCGAAGTAACTTGGCGCATAAGAATTGCCGTCAAGCTGCCCCTTGTTACCAGGTACATTATCATTTCCTTCTCCACCATCATCTTCACCTTTAGAGTTTTTCACACCACCAATAAGGTTATCTAATTTTTTTCTTTTTGCTTCTTCTTCGGCTTTTTTTTGTTCTTCAGCTTCTCGCTTTAAACGTTCAACACGTTCTGCTTCGGCTTTAGCTTTAGCCTGAGCTTCTTTTTGTTTCTCTATAGCTATAGCTTCTTCAGACTCTTGAGTTAAAACTTCTTCAGTCTTGGAAGTAGATTTTTGAGTTTCTACGTTTTTATTTTCAACCTTTTGAGATTCTACATTTTTTGAAATATAAGCCTCTTTAGGCCTACTCAATGATTTATTGCCACTTCCTGCATAATTAGTCCCAAAATTTACTGCAACACCGTATTCTTCTGGTGGATCGATATACTGAGGACCAACAACAAAAATGAGCAACACTAAAATCAACAAAATGAGTGTTGTTATTTTAGCCGAATTTTTTTCGTGTTTAGTGTTAAAGTACCTCATGGCATAACGTATTACAATATAACGGACATTTTAGTATTTATATTATTGTTTTGCTTTAAACCTAATTGGTATAGAATAAGGAACAGTAACTGGCTTACCTTGTTGTATCCCAGGTTTTAATTTTGGCAATAGCTTAGTAACACGTTTTGCTTCTTCTTCTAGTTTAGGGTCTCCTGCTTTAGCTCTTATATCAACAATCTGACCAGTTTTACTAATTTTAAAATAAATTGTTATTTTTTGGTTTCCTGTTAAGCCTAAATTCGATGCCAAATCACCATTAAAATTACTAGATACAAACTGCTTAACCTTTGTGCTCATGCACTGTTTTCTAGCATCATTGCTTAAACCTTCGCATCCAGGATATATTGGCGCTTCTTCTATTAGTGCAAACCCTACAACATCACTTCCTCCACTTTTATTTTTTTTGGCAGCAGCTGCTTTTCTGTCTGATTCTGCTTTTGCCGCTTTTGCTGCTGCGGCTTTATCAGCTCTTTCCTTAGCTTCTCTTGCTACTTTGGCTTTAGCCAATCGTTCTGCTTCTGCTCTAGCTTCTCTATCTGCTTTTTCTTTAGCAGTTTTTTCGGCTTTAGCTTTTGCTATTTGTTCTGCTTCTGCCTTACGAGCTCTCTCGCGCTCAGCTTCTGCTTCACGTTCTTCTTTAGCTTTGGTGTCTGCTAGTCGTTTAGCCTCAATTTTTTCTTTACGTTCTTTTTCTTTACGTTCTTTTTCTATACGTTCTGCTTCAGCCTTTTCCTCAGCTTCTTTAGTACGCAAGGCTTCTTTCTCTTTTTGTTCTAACAATTCTTCTGCTGCTTTTTGTTTTTGAGCTTCTTCCCTAGCCGCTTCTTGTCTAGCATCTTTAAGTTTTACTGCTTCTTCCCTAGCCGCTTTTTCTATAGCTTTTTGCTCTTCTATCTCTTGAGCTAATTTTTCTTGGGCTTTAACTTCATAATTGTCTTCAACTTCGTCTTCTGATGTTTCTTCTGCTACCTCTTCAATCTGTTCATCTTCTAATTCCTGCTCAGGAGAGACTTCTTCTTCAATCTCTTCTGTTTGAGAATCTAACTTTATAGGATTATCAAGTGTTTTATTATCTGTTATTTCGCTTGGTTCTACAAAGTTTACAGCAACACCATATTCCTCAGGAATTTCTTTATAGGGCGCACCTACAACAAATAATAACAGCCCAATAATAAGTACGGTTAGACCTGTTATTTTTGCTGAATTACGCTCATGTCTGGTTTCGAGGTATTTCATAGTTGACAGGTATTTGGGGATATCTCTTTAATTAGATTTGACTGCCAAAGTTGATTTTATCTTATTGCGGTTGGCTATATCCATTATAAAAACAACATGCTTTAAATCTACATCTTGATCTGAACGAATAGTAATCGTTGGCGAGTTTGAAGCTCCTACTTTTTCCAATACGGCAACCTCTAGCTGGTTTTTTGGCACTTGCTTTAAATCTACAAAGTACTGTAAGTCCTTGTTAACACTTACCGATACATTTTTTGTCTGCGTCGTTTTACTACTCGATTTTGGAAGTAATAAATCAATAGCCTCTGCTGAAACTAAAGTAGACGCAATCATAAAAAATATCAATAACAAGAAAACAATATCTGTCATTGAAGACATATTGAACTCTGGAGTTACTTTATTTCTTCCTCGTAAATTCATACTAAATAGGTTCGTTTAAAAGGTCTAAAAATTCGAGTGAATTTGCCTCCATTTTATAAACTACTTTATTTGTTTTTACCACTAAGTGATTGTACGCTATGTAAGCTACGATACCAACAATAAGACCACCTACTGTGGTAGTCATTGCAGTATAAAGACCATCAGCAAGTGTTTTTATATCTATGGAACCTCCAGAGTTTGCAATTTCAAAAATTGACAAAATCATACCGATTACTGTTCCTAAAAATCCAATCATTGGTGCAGCTCCAGAAATTGTTGCAAGGACACTTACGTTTCTTTCTAAGCCATAAATTTCTAACCGACCAGCATTTTCTATAGCCGTATTAATATCATCTAATGGTTTTCCAATTCGAGAAATACCTTTACTTATTAATCTCGATACTGGTGAATTGGCTTGAGAACATAAATTCTGAGCTGAATCTATTTTACCATCACTTACATAATCTCTAATTTGATTCATAAAATTTGAATCGACTTTAGACGCTTCTTTTATTGCAAAAATTCTTTCGAAATAGATATAAACTGCAACTATAAACAAAAGTGCAAGTATTAAAATTATAACTATACCAGCCGTTCCACCTGTGGTTATTAATTCTATTATCGAAAGTGTTTTTTCTACCGATTCACCTTCTACTAGGGGCTCAGTATCTTGTAAAATTGTATTTAACATATTAGATTTAATTATGATATGATTTGGCTATAACGTAAAAAAATGAGGTTACGTGTGTTTAAAATAAAGTTCTTGTTACCATGAATGCGGCAGCACCAGCAATAAAGCCTACTAAAGCTAACCAAGATATCTTTTTTAAATACCAGAAAAAATCGATTTTTTCCATTCCCATTGCAACTACTCCCGCAGCAGAGCCGATAATAAGCATACTTCCTCCTGTACCAGCAGAATACGCTATAAAATGCCATAGTTCATTATCAATAGGCTCAGAAAACATTCCCAAACTTGCAGCAACTAAAGGCACATTGTCAATTACTGCTGAACCAACACCTAATAAAAGCACTACTAAATCAGAAACACCTTCTCCATGAAATTCAGTACCTAACATAGGCATAGTTTCTTGTAATGTATTAGCAAAACCAAATAAAATTCCTAAAGATTCTAGGGCAGCAACTGCCAGTAAAATACCCAAAAAGAATAAAATACTTGGCATTTCTATCCTTGAAAGAGAGCGATGCACAGGACTATGTTGTTCATGACCTAGTGCTTCACCTAACTCTACTTGAGACATGGAAAAGCGAGAGCTTGTGTATATTTCAGCAAATATAGCAACTACGCCTAGCGCTAACATCATACCGACATAAGGTGGTAAGTGCGTAACAACTTTGAAAAACGGAACAGAAACAATAGCACCTAATCCTAAAAACAGCATTGTAGAACTAAATCGATTTGTTGGTTTTCCATCATCTGGCTGAAGTTCTAAATCTCCTTTAAAAGGTTTCATAAACGATGCAATTAGGGTTGGTATTACCATACATAAAACAGAAGGAATAAATAAATATAAGAATAGTTTTCCTGTTGTAACTTTATCACCTATCCATAGCATTGTTGTGGTAACATCCCCTATTGGCGACCATGCGCCTCCAGCATTTGCTGCAATAATAATAAGACCTGCGTACCAGATACGAATGTCTCTATCTTTTACAATTTTTTGAAGAATTGAAATTAGTACAATCGTTGCTGTTAAGTTATCTATTATCGCTGAGAGTATAAATGCTAAAATTGCAAATAACCATAGTATTTTTTTTCGGCTTCTAAAGTTTACGGCGGATTTTATAGTTGAAAACCCATCGAAATAATCGATAATTTCAACAATAGTCATTGCCCCTAATAAGAACACCAATATTTCGGCTGTTTTACCCAAATGGTGAAGCAAAGTCTCCTCCATTATGTGCATTTTCTCTTCATGCCCAAGCATACCAAAATTTTCTAATAACGTATGCTTAGCTGAATCAAACCATTGCGGAAATGCATCAATACCTAATGAAATCAATGCCCAACTTATCGCCATCATTACTAATGCAGGTATAAGTTTATCAATTTTAATGCTATGCTCTAAAGTAATGGCTAAATAACCAAACACAAATACTAATACTATAATAGTCTCCATATGTTTATATAAGTTGTTTCAGTGCAATCTCAAAAGCTGTTGCACTAATTTTAATTTTAGTTTTATTTTCTGAATATACGTTTTCTAACGCTTTTTTAATAACTAATGATGTATCATCAAAAATGGCGTCATCAGTCATTTGTACTTTGCGTTCCATAAAGTATGCAAAAACTCTTGCCATACCACAATTTGAGATAAAGTCTGGAATGAGACTTACTTTATTATCCGTATGTTCCATGATTGAACCAAAGAAAATTTCTTTGTCAGCAAAAGGTACATTAGCACCGCTTGAAATCACTTCTAATCCTGTATCAATTAATTGATCAATTTGGTTTTGAGTGATTAGTCTTGAAGCAGCACATGGTGCAAAAACTTCAGCTTGCAAAGACCAAATACGTTCATTCATTTCTTCAAACGGTGTGAGATTTTCATTTCCTAAAGTATTTCCGTTTTTATTTAAATACATATTCTGAACTTCTTGAAACGAAAATCCATCTTCATTAATCAAGCCTCCGACGCGGTCGATAATCCCAACTATTTTAGCTCCCATTTGTGCCAAGTAAAATGCTGCGGCAGCACCTACATTACCAAAACCTTGAACTATTGCTCGCTTACCAATAATACTTTCTCCATGAATCTCATAAAAATGTCTAGCTGCTTCAGCAACACCAAAACCAGTAATCATGTCAGCAACTGTATATTTCTTTGAAACATCTGGCGAATATTTAGGATTCTCAATTACCTTAATTACGCCGTGTCGTAGTTGACCAATACGATTAATTTTATCTGCTGCTGTTGGTTTAAAGTGACCTTCAAACACACCTTCTTGCGGATGCCAAACACCACTTTCTTCAGTTATAGGAATTACCTCGTGAATTTCATCAACGTTTAAATCTCCACCTGTTCCATAATAGCTTTTGAGCAAAGGTGAAACAGCTGCATACCAGCGCTCTAAAACTCCTTTTTTTCTAGTGTCGTTTGGATTAAAGTTTATTCCTGATTTTGCACCACCAATGGCCGGTCCAGAAACTGTAAATTTTACTTCCATAGTTTTGGCAAGTGAAAGTACTTCGTTCATGTCTAAACCTTCTCGCATTCTAGTTCCTCCACCAGCAGCTCCGCCACGAAGCGAATTTATAACTGTCCAGCCTTGAGCTGTGGTTTCTGGGTCATTCCAATGAAAAACTATTTCAGGAGATTTATTTTCGTAAGTATTGAGTAAATCTTTAATTAAAGACATTAGTTAGTTTTAATGGGTAACAAATATAAAAAACTCTACATGCATTATGTAAATATTATCTTAATTTCTAGGTATTAATATGACTCCAGAGGAATGGTCTTTCTTTGCACCTGTAACACTTTTTAGACAATTAACTTCATTTCTTAATTTCAAAACACCCAAGAGTCCAAAAATTAAGGCCTCTTTATATTCTACGATTTCATCTGAAGGTATTATGATTTCAGAATTTGAAAGCTCTTTTATCCTATCTATTAAAAACAAATTATAAGCTCCTCCTCCAGTAATAAATGCAGTTGAATTTTCTACATTTAAAAACTCTGAAATTTGAATTGAAGCATGCTCAACAAAAGTTCTTAAAACATCTTTAGTTTTAATTTCGTACATTTCTATCATTGGTAATATGCAATTTTGAACCCATTCTAAACCTAAAGATTTTGGTGGTACTTGATTATAAAAATCTAGATTATTTAATTTCTCTAAAAGCGAATCATTAACGTTTCCTGATGCAGCAATTTTACCTTTATTATCATAGTTAAAGCCAAGTTTATTAACGTAATGATTTAAGACGATGTTTACAGGACAAATATCGAAAGCAATTCGTTCTTCATTTTCTTCAAATGAAATATTGGCAAAACCACCAAGATTTATACAATAGTTATAGTCGCTAAACAGCAGCCTATCTCCTATCGGTACCAAAGGTGCGCCTTGTCCTCCGAGCTCTACATCCTGAACTCTAAAATCACAAATAAATTTTTGATTCAAAAAATCTGCAACTTTTTGTTGATTTCCAATCTGGTAGGTATAACCTTCAGCAGGATTATGTAAAGCTGTATGTCCGTGGGAAGCGATAAAATTTATATTGCTGATTCTTTTTATTTCAATAAATTCTGAAATCTGATTTGCCAAATACACGGAATACTCGTCATCGATAGCTTTCAATTCAGTCTTTGTAAATTTTGTGAGTTGCTTTAGTTTACTAACCCAATTCTCAGGGTAATTTAATGTTTCAAATTCAATAATCTTAAAATCCCATTTCGTATTAAATGAGAATTTTGAATACAAAATATCTATTCCATCCAAAGATGTTCCTGACATAACTGAAACAACAAAATACTGATTTGTTAACATATTAGTAAAAATAACATTATCTATTGAAAATAACACAACAAACAGTTATCTTTGCATCATATTTTTAAAGAATTAATAACAACTTATTTTATGGACTTTAGCTTAACAGAAGAGCATTTAATGATACGCGATGCAGCTCGCGACTTTGCACAAACTGAATTACTCTCAGGTGTTATAGAACGTGATGAAAAACAATCATTTCCACAAGAATTGGTTCGCAAAATGGGTGAACTTGGTTTTATGGGTATTATGGTTGATCCAAAATACGGTGGAAGTGGCATGGATACCATTTCTTATGTATTAATTATGGAAGAACTTTCTAAAATTGATGCTTCTGCTTCTGTAATGGTTTCTGTTAATAATTCTTTAGTTTGCTATGGCCTTGAAGCTTATGGCACGGAAGAACAAAAGCAAAAATACTTAACAAAGCTGGCTACTGGAGAGCACATTGGCGCATTTTGTTTAAGCGAGCCAGAAGCTGGTAGTGATGCAACGTCGCAAGCCACTACTGCAATCGATAAAGGTGACCATTACGTTTTAAACGGAACAAAAAACTGGATTACAAATGGAGGTCGCTCTGACGTCTATTTAGTAATAGCGCAAACAGATAGAGAAAAAGGACATAGAGGTATTAATGCCTTTATTGTTGAAAAAGGTATGGAAGGTTTTGCTATTGGACCTAAAGAAGATAAACTAGGAATTCGTGGAAGTGATACCCATACATTACAATTTAATGATGTAAAAGTGCCAAAAGAAAACCGTATTGGTGAAGACGGGTTTGGTTTTAAGTTTGCTATGAAAACTTTATCTGGTGGACGTATTGGTATTGCTGCGCAAGCTTTAGGTATTGCAGCAGGTGGGTATGAGTTAGCTTTAAAATACTCTAAAGAGCGTAAAGCTTTTGGTACTGAAATTTGTAACCATCAAGCTATTGCCTTTAAGTTAGCTGATATGTACACTGAAATTGAAGCAGCTCGTATGCTAGTAATGAAAGCTGCTTGGCAAAAAGACCAGGGTGAAAATTACGATATGGCAAGTGCAATGGCGAAACTTTATGCGAGTAAAGTAGCTATGGAACAAACTGTTGAAGCTGTGCAAATACACGGAGGAAATGGTTTTGTAAAAGAATATCATGTTGAGCGTTTAATGCGTGATGCTAAAATTACTCAGATTTATGAAGGAACTTCTGAAATTCAGAAAATTGTAATTTCTAGAGGCGTTATAAAAGGATAAAAACTTTATAGAAAGAATATTAAAATGGCTTCAATCAATTTTTGAAGCCTTTTTATTTGTCTAAAATTTCATTTAGGACAAGCCGAAGTTCTCCGTAGGAATACTTGTCATCGATTTGGTGTTTTAATTCGGATAGATTATCGAATTTGTATTTAGGGATTAGTTCTTTCAATTCTTTATAATGTTTTTCAGAAATTAAATCTGTGACTTTTACTTCTCCAGAAGATATAAAACTTGCTAAATGTCCAATAATAGTATTTACATTTAATTCTCTTTCGAAAGCGATTTGTTCTGGTGCTTTTCCGTTTTTAAATAATTCTAAAGAAATGCGTTTTGTATCTCCTTTCTGACGTTTGGGTTTAGGTGTATAGAAAATCTCCACTTCTTGTGAAGTCTCTAAATCATTTTCATCACAGTAGTCTCTAATAATCTGTATAATTTGATTACCATATTTTTCTACACGTGTTTTACCAAAACCATTGACCTCTAGTAGTTCATTTTTATTCGTCGGAAGTGTTTCACACATTTCATACAGCGCTTTCTGCGTGAATATTTGATAATGAATTAGGTCTTTTTCTTGAGCGATTTCGTTTCTCAATTCCCTCAATAATTCGAACAACTCCAAATTAGTTATTCCATCGCTGATAGTTTTACGGGACTTTTTGGGTTTTTCTTTAGTTAAGAATAATGCTCTTGCTCTGGCTTCTAAAAATATTGAAACGTTAAAGCCATTTTTTAACTTTGAGAAGAATAGACTTTTTGCAGCTATTAGTTCTTCAATTGTGTAGAAATGCTTTACTAAGTCTTTTTCAATAGTTTTATTATCTGTTCTAAAACCAATTTTTTTGAAAGGCTCAATAATGCTAGAAGTCAAATTTTGATTATAATAGTCTATTGCCTTTTTAAACCGCTCCTGAATTGCTCCGTTTTCTTCTGGCGTCTTATTATCAATTGAGATTGATTGTAACTGCGCTTTGAACCCATTTGCCACTTTTAAAAAATTTGTGACTGAATCTTTAATAATGACAAGATGCTCTTCAAGATTACCTTCAATGCTTCCTCTATTTTTGTAATAAGTATCCAAAATTCGATTTATTGGATATAAGAATTTGAAGAAATAGAAAATTTCCGAAATTAGGTTTAACTGAAAAAATGATTTAGACTTTAGGAGTATATTTTTATCTGGTTGATTTTCTTCTGCGTCTTTAGTAAAAGACAAAACATTTTTATCGCTTATAATATGACTAGCATTGATTTTACTCTTTAACACTAAACCTTCCAAACTCTTACAGCGACTTAGAGCTACGTATGTTTGTCCGTGAGCGAACACCGCTTCTGCATCTATTATAGCTTTTTCGAAAGTCAAACCTTGACTTTTGTGTATGGTGATAGACCAAGCCAAGCGCAATGGTATTTGTGTATATGAACCAATCTTGTTTTCAGTTATAGCTTTTGTTTCCTTATCGACTGTATAATTGATATTTTGCCATTCTTCTGGAGTTACCGTGATATTGAATTCCTCATCAGGAGATTTGACAATGACTTCGTTTTTATCTAAGAGAACAACTTTACCTATCTTTCCGTTAAAGTATCTTTTTTTTGGAGAGCTATCGTTTTTTACAAACATGACTTGTGCACCGACTTTGAGAATTAACTCTTCATTATTAGGGTATGAAGATTCAGGAAACTTTCCTTCGACTTTAGCTTTATAAATCTTAGACTTTGTTTTTAGTTGTTCTAATTCAGACTTATTCGTTTTCTGTGCTCTATTATTATGCGTAGTTAAAGATATATAACCTTCTTCATTCTTTGGAGTGAAGTTAGGAATGAAACGTTTGTTTAACTCATCAGCAGATGGTTGTGATAATACGTTTTTTCTAATCTCGTTGAGTATATCAATAAACTCAGGATTATCTTGTCTATAAATATGCCTCAGTTCTATAGTTATAGGATTACAGATACTATATACGTGACTGCTGAAAAAGAATATATTTTTATAATATAGATTGAGAATCTGCCAATCTTGCTCTTTAACAACTGGAGATAATTGTTGTAAATCTCCAATCATTAAAACTTGTACTCCTCCAAATGGTTTTGTCTTATCTCTGAAACGTTTTAATGTTTTGTCTATACCATCGAGTAAGTCTGCACGAACCATACTAATCTCATCGATAATTAATAAATCTAGAGACTTGATAATATTAATCTTGGTTTTACTGAACTTTGGATTAAAACCAGATGTGGCACTTAAATTACCTTCAGGGAGAATGGGACCAAATGGTAATTGAAAAAATGAATGAATTGTTACACCTTTAGCATTTATTGCAGCAACTCCTGTAGGTGCAGCAACGACAATTCGTTTAAAAGATTCTTTTTTTAACTTACGAAGAAATGTTGTTTTACCAGTACCTGCTTTACCTGTTAAAAAAATATTTCTATCAGTATTATTTACAAAATTCCATGCTAATTCTAGTTCTTTATTTTTCAATACCAAACAATTGATACGCTAAAGTAATTATAATAAAAATTATATTAAAACTGATTAAAAGAAAAAAGTCCCAACTACATAAAGTAATTGGGACTTCAAAAAAGGCGGCGACCTACTCTTCCACAGTAAGCAGTACCATCGGCGCAAACGGGCTTAACTTCTCTGTTCGGAAAGGTAAGAGGTGAGCCCCGTCGCTATAACCACCTTAAATCATTGGCCTAAGC
>NZ_JABDQL010000034.1 GCF_013042245.1 Winogradskyella sp.
ATCTTGTTGAAATCGACTATTAAGATACTGAAAATCAATAACTTAAACAAGTTTAAGACGTTGTTTTTCAATGAATTAAGCTTGTTTTTTTATCTATTTACCAACCCTTGATTCGCATTATTATCTAAAATACCCTATTGGAGAATTTTCAGTTCCTAAAACAATAACCAAAAATGATATTAAAAATGGATTACGGATATTGAGAATTTTACAAAGGCTGTAGAAAAAGTCACGAAAAATCTTACCGAAGACAAACTTAATTTACCATATAGACCCAATGATTCTCTTAGGCTATGAGTAAGAGATAGATTCTGCATTGCAAAACTTAAAAGGGTACATACTAAACTTGGTATTTTACTTAGTAATTTATCTGATAAGGAATTAAAACGAAAATTCATTCATCCAGAACACGGACTAAGCTTCACCATAGAAAAAACATTGGCCCTTATGCATGGGATAGTAACCATCATTTTGCACATATAAAGCAAGCTTTAGAATTTAAAGGTGAATTCTAAAAATTACATACGCTCAGGCACACCAATACCCAATACGCTAAATGCATTTTTAATAGTTTGTCCTACTTTATTAGAAAGTGCAACTCTAAACCCTTTTTCGTTATCTGAATCAGCACCAAGAATAGATACATTTTGATAAAATGAATTAAAATCCTTCACTAAATCGTAAGTATAATTAGCAATTAAAGCCGGACTGTATTGTTCCGCAGCATTTTGAATAACTAAAGGAAATTGCTCTAATTGTTTTACAAGTTGTTTTTCTTTTTTGTGAAGAACTATATTAGATACATCAAAATCACTAGAGGTTGACTTTCTTATGATAGACTGAATCCTTGCATAGGTATATTGAATAAAAGGCCCTGTATTTCCTTGAAAATCTATCGACTCTTTTGGGTCAAATAAGATTCTCTTTTTAGGATCGACCTTTAAGATATAATATTTTAAAGCCCCTAAACCTATGGTTTTATAGAGATCCTTTTTTTCGTCTTCGTCATAACCTTCAAGTTTTCCCAACTCTTTTGAAATCTCTTCAGCAGTAGCTACCATTTCATCAATTAAATCATCCGCATCTACAACAGTACCTTCTCTACTCTTCATTTTTCCACTTGGCAAGTCTACCATTCCGTAACTTAAGTGGTATAGATTTTTAGCCCAATCGAAGCCCAACTTTTTAAGGATTAAAAACAGTACCTTAAAGTGGTAATCTTGCTCATTACCTACCGTATAGACCATACCACTAACATCTGGATAATCTTTAATACGTTGTATAGCCGTTCCAATATCTTGCGTCATATAAAGGGCTGTACCATCACTACGCAACACTATTTTTTCATCAAGTCCATCTTCGGTTAAATCACACCAAATAGAACCGTCTTCTTTTTTAAAAAACACTCCGGTTTTTAAGCCTTCAGCGATAAACTCTTTTCCTAAGAGATAGGTCTCACTCTCATAATAATATTTATCAAAATCTACACCAATATTTTTATATGTGACTTCAAAACCATCATAAACCCAACTATTCATTTTTTTCCAAAGCGCAACGACTTCTTCATCACCAGCCTCCCATTTGCGAAGCATATTTTGAGCATCTAATAGAATTGGTGCTTTCTTTTTAGCTTCATCTTCAGACTGACCCTGAGCAATCAAACTTTTTATTTCTTCTTTGTAAGCTTTGTCAAACTCCACATAGTAATTTCCAACTAACTTATCTCCCTTTAATCCTGTAGATTCTGGAGTTTCACCATTTCCAAAACGCTGCCACGCCAACATACTTTTACAAATATGTATACCTCTATCGTTTATAATCTGTGTTTTGTAAACGGTTTTTCCTGATGCTTTTAAAATTTCAGATACAGAATAGCCTAAAAGTACATTACGCACGTGCCCTAAATGCAAAGGTTTGTTAGTGTTAGGCGAAGAATACTCCACCATTACTGCTTTATCATCATTAGATTCTGAAAAACCGAAAGTAAGATTGCTCTGTATTGTTTTAAAAAAAATTAAGTAATAACTGTCATCAATCTCCACATTTAAAAAGCCTTTGACGACATTAAACCCTTTTACCAAAGACAAATTATCTACCAAATACTGCCCAATTTGCTCTCCAATAAGTACAGGATTTCCTTTTACTACTCGTAACATCGGGAAAACGACAACAGTAATATCGCCAGCGAATTCTTTTCTGGTAGCTTGAAATTCTACAGATGGTAAATCGGCATCAAACAGAGTTTTTACAGCCGATTTTACTTTGAGTTCTAGGGTATTTTGAAGATTCATAAAAAGTTCTTTTTTCCTTCTTTCAACGCCTGCAAATATAGACCTTTTATTAATTTATAAAATCATCAAAGAAGGAAGACTCTTAATACTAAAAATAAATCTTAAAACAAATATTGCAGATACACCTTAATAAGCTGTAAATAAAGATGTTTAACACATTGTGCATTTCGTCGATGAAAGTTTAGTTCTGCTAAGATCTTTGCTTTTAATCGATTCGTCAATTTTTTTGAAAATTTCAGATATCACTTTGTCTGATTTTTTGGTCTTAAATCCCAAAAATTAGTATTTCCAATTGCATTTAATCATTTTTGAGCTGCTATTAATTTTAGTCTAAACTTATTTATAGAATATTGTTAAGACATGTCTTTCCATCCCTCTGAGAAAGTTGGCCAAACCATAATTAAAACTGTGCCCTAGAGTTTCGAGCTTTATGAAGCAATTAATGATATATGCCATCTGCCTCTGTGCGTTATTCAGCTTTGCCCAAAATGCAAAGATAGATAGCCTTACTTTACGTTTAGCCTATCAAAATCAAGATTCGACCAAAATCGAAACCTCATTACTACTCATCAAAGAACTTTACTCGATAAAGGACTACAATAAAGCTCTTCTATACATTGACCAAAACACTGAATTCTCTAAATCATTAGGTTACAAAAAGGGGTTAGCAGAAAACAATTACATCCGAGCACTTATTCTTAACAACCAAAACGACCGTATCAATGCTGCTAATTATTTTAAAAATGCTCGAGAATATTACTCCGCTATAAATGATACTTTGGGTATTGCTAAAGTAAACGACAGACTTGGTGTTATAGAAATTGAACGTGGAAATTATAAAAAAGGGCTCCAGAATTCGCTTTCTGCAATTTCAATATTTGAAGAAAAGGACTTAAAAGAAGATTTAAGTAATGCCTATAATAACCTTGCAAAGGCCTATTTTAATACCAATAATCTTGAAAAAGCACTACAATACAATAAAAAAGCACTAAGCATAAGAGAGGAATTAGATGATTTGGAAGGTATGAAATATATTCTAAAAAATCTTGGCGAACTGTATGCACAAAAAAATGATTACCGTTTCTCTATAGATAACTACGAACGCATGCTTACGCTTTTAGATTCTGAAAAAGATAAAAACCTTCGAGGTGAAATAATGACAAGTCTTGGTAAATCTTATTTAAAAATTAATGACCTTGAAAAAGCATCAGATCACTTAAGAGAAGGGCTAGCTTACAGTCGTAGACAAAAAGATGAATTAGGAATTTTAAAATCTTTGAATGCCTTTGGTGATTTAAATACTCGAAACAACAGATTAAAGCTTGCAGAAAATCAGCTATATAAAGCAAACAAGTTATGTAAAGAACTAGATAACGACGAAGAGCTTTTATACAATCTAAAACTGAACAGGGATTTAGATAAAAAAAGGAGCTTTTTTGAAGACGCTTTTAACTGGCAAAATCAATACTATGCTTTAAAAGAAAAGTTAGACAGAGAGAGACTTGAAGCACAGGCTCAAAACTTTCAAGATACGATAACCGACGTTTCTAAAGTAGAAGAATTACCGCTGATTGAACCTAAAAAAGAAACTATCGCAGTAGAAGAGGTCGTAAAACCAGAAAGCGATAACAAAGAAAAAACACTTTTAATTTATGGATTGATTGCAGGTCTTGTTTTTATTACTGCTTTACTGATATTTATCTACTTAAAGAACTCTAAAGACACCAAAATTGCAAAAGCATTAACTGAAGAAAATAATACCCTAGCGCTAAAAAATGATCAACTAGAAGAAGTTAATCAGGTAAAAGATAAGTTGTTCTCAATTGTTTCTCACGATTTAAAAGATTCTATATCATCTATAAAAGCATTTTTAGACTTACTTAAAGATGATGATATAACAAAAGAAGAATTTAATAACCTTATACCAGAATTGAGTGAAAATGCAAATAACGCATCTTCATTATTATTTAATCTTTTAAATTGGTCTAAATCTCAAATGCAGAATTTACAACCAAAACCTGAGCTCTTTAATATTCAAGAAATATTTCAAATTAAGATATCTCTTATAGAAAAGAAAGTGAATGACAAAGGCATCATTCTCATAGACGAATCGCGTCGTGAATTTGTTTATGCAGATAGGAGTATGCTTGAAATTGTTATACAAAACTTAATTACAAACGCCGTTAAATTTACAGGAAAAGGTGACGTTATAACGGTATCCAATCAAGATTATAATGGCAAAGTCTTAATTTGTGTAGAAGATACTGGTATTGGTATTTCTGAAGAAAACCAGAAAAAACTATTTAACGCAAAAAAGAACTTTACTACCATAGGTACCGAAAACGAAAAAGGTACTGGACTAGGCTTAACTATTTGTAAAGATTTAGTAGAACTAAACAATGGTCGTGTTTGGGTAGAAAGTACAACAAACATAGGCAGTAAGTTCTTTATCGAACTACCAAAAGCGCCACTTTCTGAATAATATTTTATGTTATTTTTTTGGCAAAAACACCTCAGCCATCATACAACGTGCACTTCCGCCTCCGCAGGTTTCAATAGTATGTAGAGAGCTAGACAAAATTGGACAGTACTTTTCAATTGCCTTTATTTGAGTCTGTGATAAACTCTCATGAGCAGCTTTGCTCATGACTAAATAACGCTGGTTATTATTTCCTCTCAACTGTAGCATGTTTCCTGCAAATTGATGCATTTGTGCTTCAGTTATTGAAATGATTTCTTTACCATCTTGTTTCAAATGCTTTACAACATTTTTGCGTTCTTTTTTATCATCAATACTATCTAAGCAAATTACCGCAAAATTCTCTGCTAAACACATCATGACATTGGTATGATAAATATCAAGTCGCTCTCCATCAACAGTTTGTTTGGCCGTAAAAATAACTGGTGTATATTCAAAATCTTCACAAAACTCTATAAACAAATCTTCATCTGCTCGAGGTGACAGAGCGCAATAAGCTTTCTGGTTAACTCGGTCTAGAAGTAGACTTCCAGTACCTTCTAAAAATACGCCTTCGTCTTCGGCAGATGTGTAATCGACTATATTTTCAATCTTAAAGCCTTCAGATTCAAGCCGCATAAAAACTTCTTCACGTCTTTCTTTACGACGGTTTACAGCAAACATTGGATAAATAGCAATATCTCCATTAGCATGAAAACTTACCCAGTTGTTCGGGAAAACTGAATCTGGTGTATCCATGAGCTTATCATCATTCTCTACGATAACATTGACACCAACAGTTCTTAACTTTTTTACAAAAGCATCAAATTCCTGCTGAGCTTTTGCGTTAATTTCAGCATTCTTTAAATCTAAATCTTCCTGAAAGTAATTGTTAACTGCAGTTTGCTCGTTCGTCCTAAAACTTACAGGACGAATCATTAAAATAGTATCTGTGGTTTGATGCATGTATCTAAATATAAATTAGTGTAAAATTAGTCATTTTTATTGGCTGTATATTCGTCTGAAAAAAGTTTTTTTAGCTTAAAATCACTATGTTTGACTGTCAATAATTTACATCATGAAAAAACTTCTATTTCTCTTTCTTATCATAGTCTCTTGTGCTGAAAAACGAACTAACTCAGATTTTGATTTTACCACTGTTTTTGAAAAAAGTGAAGGTTTAGAAACTGCGACTTACAAGGAAACTATTGATCATTATACTGAATTAGCCAATAACTATGCTGAAGTTTCAATTGAAGCTATTGGCGAAACAGATTCTGGTGAGCCACTTCATATCGTTACATTAAGTCCAAATTTTAATGTGTTTGATTTTGAAGAGTTGAGAAAGAACAATAGAATTCTCCTTATTAATAATGGGATTCATCCAGGAGAGTCTGACGGCATCGACGCCACAATGATGCTCTTTAGAGACATTGTTCAAGGAAAAATTGAAGCACCCAAAAATACCGTATTGGTCACAATCCCAATTTATAATGTTGGCGGAAGCCTCAACAGAAATGCGGAAACACGAACTAATCAAAATGGACCTAAATCCTATGGTTTTAGGGGTAATGCACGCAACTATGATTTAAATCGTGACTTTATAAAAATGGATACCAAAAATTCAAAAAGTTTTGCTAAAATATTTCATATAGTACAGCCCGATGTATTCATTGACAATCACGTAAGTAATGGTGCCGACTATCAATACACCTTAACCCATTTGTTTACACAGCATAACAAATTAGGCGGCGTATTGGGTAGCTATTTACACACCAAGATGATACCGATATTGGAAGAAAAGCTAGAAGCTAAACAATGGGATATCACGCCTTATGTCAATGTTTTTAACCGTACTCCAGAGTCTGGCTTTTCCCAATTTAAAGATTCACCAAGGTATTCAACAGGATATACAGCGCTATTCAATACCTTGGGAATGATGGTTGAAACCCATATGCTAAAACCCTACAAACAACGTGTCGAAGGAACTTACGAACTCATGAAAAGTATGATTGAAATAACTGAAGCTGATGGTGAAAAAATTTCAGCTTTAAGAAAAGAGCAAAAACAGACTTGGGCAGTTGAAGATTTTTATCCTCTTACATGGCAAATTGATACTTCAAAATCTTCGACTTTAAAATTTAAAGGATTTGAAGGTAACAGAATAGAAAGCCAACTCACTGGTGCCAAACGTTTAAAATATGATAACTCAAAACCATTTATAAAAGATGTAAAATACCAGAATTATTTTAAAGCTTCGGACTCTATAGTCATACCAAAAGCGTACATTATACCTAAAGGTATGTATCATGTTATTAAACGCTTAAAACTAAACGATATTGAAATAATTGAACTTAAAAAAGACTCCATATTAAATGTTGAATCTTACAAAATTGAAAATTATAAAACACGCCAATCACCCTACGAAGGACACTATTTACATTACAATACTCAGGTGAAATCTTCAAATAAAAGTTTAGAATTTAAAGCTGGAGATTATCTCGTAAATCTAAATCAAAAAGGGATGCGATACCTACTCGAAACTTTAGAACCAAAAGCGCCAGATTCTTTTTTTAATTGGAATTTTTTCGATACCATTTTACAACAAAAAGAGGGTTTTTCTCCTTACGTTTGGGAAGACAAAGCACAATTACTTTTACGGGCTAATCCTGAACTTCAAATAAAATTCAATGTCAAAAAAAGCTACGATAAAGATTTTGCAAACAATTGGTATGCACAGTTAGATTGGTTGCACAAACAATCTAATAATTACGAGAAAGCACATATGCAATATCCGATTTACAGATTGCATTAAATCTTTTGATACCTTACTCCACAAGCTTCAATACATATTACAAAGTAGGTTAGAAATTGACCATCAATTTCAAACTGATACTCAAAATCTTGAAGACCACAATCTTCTGTTATGAAGAACATATCTTCAGCAGAATAAGTACCTGATGTACTTTCTAATGTATTCTCAAAAATATCGCAAAGTGAACCATTAGATATTATGGTTCCATCATTATTAAAGGTAATAATTTGGTCACTTGCTACTGCTGTAAAGACACCACTTCCGTCACCTGGGTCAGATAATCTAGCAACCATTCTCCAACTACCTAACAACTCTGCTTCAGATTCATCTTTATCGCATGAAAAAAGAAATATAGTAATAAGAATTAAAATTATTTTATTTTTCATTTTTGGGCTTATTCTAATTTGTAGATACAAAAAACGTAAAAAGGTTGCGTGTATAACTTTAAAGTTACACCAAAAGCTTAATATTAGCATAGCTGTTTTCTAGTGCTTTTTTAACCTTCTTTTTACCTAACCATTTTACTTTTGTAATACCTTCTTTTTCCTGTGGTAACAATTTAGCATCATATTTGGTCTTCATTTCAAACCAATAGGTAATCTTTATGCGATAACGTCCACGACGTTTAAAAATATGGTAGGTTACAGGTAATGGCTTAGTAATTTTTAAGCCATCAACGCCTGTTTCTTCTTCTACCTCTCGCATGGATGTTTCCTCAATAGACTCTTTACCTTCAACTTTTCCTTTTGGTAAATCCCATTTATTATTTC
The DNA here is from genome assembly GCF_013042245.1 of Winogradskyella sp. Lineage (GTDB taxonomy): Bacteria > Bacteroidota > Bacteroidia > Flavobacteriales > Flavobacteriaceae > Winogradskyella. Next base: position 8,335 of record NZ_JABDQL010000034.1, read on the forward strand.
TATAGATGAATAATATTTTACCGTCTTCATTATAGACTTTTCCGCCTCCAGCGATGACATTCGGTAACTTTTTAAGGAATTTTTTTAGTAGTTTTTTTTCGTTTTTATCCACCAAGTATACCGCCTTTAAATCTGTACGGTTTAGTAATCTTATCACTTTTCCTAAGTCTACAGACTTAAGTAAAAAGACTTTAAAATCTGTTTCTTTATCAACTTGAGTAGTTAAGTATATGGGCTTGTCACCTACATAAATTGTTTGCATCGAAGGCTAGCTTGTATTTTATATTGTAAATGTATTATTTTTTTGATACAGCATCTGAATTAAAATAATTTAATTGAGTTACACGTTTAGTTTCTGTTTTAATTGATTTTGATATATTGGTTTACTTTCTACCATTCTTGTAATTGTTTTATGAAAGATACTCGTCTTAAATTGAGAACGATTAATTCTAAAACAAAAC
>NZ_JABDQL010000035.1 GCF_013042245.1 Winogradskyella sp.
GCTTATTTTGATGAGTTTTGTTTTAGAATTAATCGTTCTCAATTTAAGACGAGTATCTTTCATAAAACAATTACAAGAATGGTAGAAAGTAAACCAATATATCAAAATCAATTAAAACAGAAACTAAACGTGTAACTCAAATAATTTATATTGATTATCCTTTTTTAATCATAAATTGAAAAATATAATGATTACTCTGTCATTTCGAGCGTAGTCGAGAAACCGTAAGGTTCAGCGTAGCTAAATCTAAAGTATTGTTTTACAAGGTATTTCGACTTTAGTTTATGCTGAGCACAGTCGAAGTACTCAATGTGACAGAATGAGTTTGAAATTTTAATTATTACTCATTACGGACATTCAAATAATTTGTAGATTATAGTAATAAAACCATGCACTAGCGTGGTTTTTTGTTTAATGACGTCAAAAGAAAGAAAAAACTTACAAAAAATGTTAAAATACCAGGTTTAGCTTTTGATTTCTGTTATATTAAGAATGCAGATGTAAAACGATACCCATCTTTAAATAATTTATTGACATATTAAAAATGATAAAAGATAAAATGAAGTACGAGAAAATTATTTCTTACAAATTAAACGAATTATTAATAAAAAATTCGATGCCGAAAGTGGATATATTAAAGCCATGAAAGAGGCAGATAATACCAAGGTAAGAGTTTTTAGTAACCGTGCAGAAGAGAGAAGTAGATTTGCAAGACTATTACGCACCGATAATATTAACTTATGGCAAAATCCCAGAAGACTCAGCAAGTTTTAAAGGAATAATGCATAGAAATTGGATGACCTTGAAAGCAACATTTTCTTCAAATAGCGAAGAAGTAATCTTAGAAGAAGCGATTAGAGGAGAAAAAGCGAGTTTGAATGAATACAATGAGTTATTATCCCATAATAATTTTCCAACAAGATTGATAGAGTTGTTGAGAGAACAGAGAAATGCAATTGAAGGAGCCATTAATTCGGTCAAAGTATATCAAGAAGTATTGGAATAATAGTCAGTAATTCATATAATATAAAACTATGCGAGAGCATGTTTTTTTGTTTACAACTGTTTATAACTTTCAAAATAAAAACAGTTAATTCTGAGTATTTTTATAAGCTACTTTTTCGAATAACAGAAGCTTTAACTCTGAGATAAATAAGACTCAATGTATTTAATTTTTGATACTGAAACCACAGGACTTCCAAAACGTTGGGATGCACCAATTACAGACACAGATAATTGGCCAAGAGTCATACAAATTGCATGGCAATTGCATGATGCTATGGGTAATTGTATCGAGCATCAAGACTATTTAATTAAGCCTGATGGATTTAATATTCCATATGATGCCGAAAAAATTCATGGTATTTCTACTGAGCTTGCTCAAGAACAAGGTATCGCACTTCCAGAAATGTTGGAGAAATTCAACGTTGCTATGTCCAAAACAAAGTTTATTGTTGGACAGAACGTAAAGTTCGATTTAAATGTCACTGGTGCCGAATTTGTTCGCGAAAACCTTGCGAATCCATTGCAAAAACTACCAGTTTTAGATACCTGTACAGAGCATACGGCAAATTTATGTCAAATTCCTGGTGGACGCTATGGTAAGTTTAAACTACCAACATTGACAGAATTACACGAGTTTTTATTTAATCAACCATTTGCTGAAGCACATAATGCCACAGCCGATGTTGAAGCAACAACACGTTGTTTTTTAGAACTTTTAAGACGGAGACAATATACTGTAAAACAACTCGGTGTTCAACCTGATTATTTTGAAGAATTTGAAGGAGCAAATACTACTAAAATAGAAGGTATTAAAATAAAACACGTCAATCTAAAGCGTGAAAGTACTAAAATTAACGTACGGCTTCAAAGAGAGCAAACAGAAGCTGTTCCAACACATAACAATAGAGAAACCTCTTCAAAATTAGCCGACGCTACGTTTGCACATTTACATAACCATTCGCAATACTCCATTTTACAATCAACCATAAGTGTAAAAGATTTGGTCGCGGCAGCCGCAAAACAGAATATGCCTGCCGTCGCATTGACGGACCACGGGAATATGATGGGTGCGTTTCATTTTGTGAGTGCTGTTTCTAACCATAATAAAAAAATAAAAGAACAGCATGCCGAAGCTGAAGAAAATGACAAAGCCAAAAAAGGAAACATCATTAAGCCAATCATCGGTTGTGAGTTTTTTGTTTGTGAAAATCATGAAGACAAAACTCGAAAAGATAATGGTTACCAGATTGTACTTTTAGCTAAAAATAAAAAGGGCTATCATAATCTGGCAAAGTTATCTTCAGCGGCATTTACTAATGGTTTTTATTATGTACCGCGTATTGATAAAAAACTCATCGAGCAATATAAAGAGAACCTCATTTGTTTAACAGGAAACCTTTACGGTGAAGTGCCAAGTAAAGTGTTAAATGTTGGAGAAAATCAAGCTGAAGAAGCTTTACTTTGGTGGAAAGATACCTTTCAAGACGATTTGTATATCGAGCTAATGCGTCATAATCAAGAAGACGAGAATCGTGTTAATCCTGTTTTAATTCAGTTTTCTAAAAAGCACAATGTGAAGCTTTTAGCGTCAAACAACACCTATTATGTTGACCAAGAAAATGCAAATGCTCACGATATTTTACTATGTGTAAAAGATGGCGAAAAACAAGCCACACCAATTGGTCGTGGTCGCGGTTATCGCTACGGTTTACCAAACCAAGAATATTACTTTAAGTCTTCTGAAGAGATGAAGGCGTTGTTCCGAGATATTCCTGAAGCTATTGTAAATATTGAAGAAGTCATTGAAAAAGTCGAAGCTTATGAACTCGCAAGAGATGTATTATTGCCTGCTTTCGATATTCCAGACGAATTTAAATTTGAAGAAGATAAAGCCGACGGAGGAAAAAGAGGAGAAAACGCTTATTTAAAGCACCTTACCTACGAAGGCGCTAAAAAACGTTATGGCAAAATTACGGATGAGATAAAAGAACGTCTCGATTTTGAGTTATCGGTAATTGAGAATACAGGTTATCCTGGATATTTTCTCATTGTTGAAGATTTTATCCGTGAGGCTCGAAATATGGACGTTTCAGTTGGTCCAGGTCGTGGTTCAGCAGCAGGATCTGTCGTTGCCTACTGTTTGTGGATTACGAATATTGACCCCATTAAGTACGACTTGCTTTTTGAGCGTTTCTTAAATCCTGACCGTGTGAGTATGCCGGATATCGATATCGATTTTGATGATGAAGGTCGAGGGCGTGTCATGGATTATGTCATTGATAAATATGGTTCAAATCAGGTAGCGCAAATTATTACATACGGTACAATGGCCGCAAAATCTTCGATTAGAGATACTGCTCGAGTTTTGGATTTACCATTAAATGAAGCAGACCACATTGCAAAGTTGATTCCGTTAATGTCCAAACTTGCAAAGATTTTTGGACTTTCCGAAAAAGAATTAGCTGCAAAATTTAGAGCCGAGGATTTAGAAAAAATAAATGAACTTCTTAATATTTCTGAGGGTAACGATTTACAAGCTGAAACCGTAAATCAGGCACGTATTTTAGAAGGTTCAGTTAGAAATACGGGTATTCACGCCTGTGGTGTTATCATAACACCTAGTGATATAACTAATTATGTACCGGTATCGTTGGCAAAAGATTCAGATTTGTATGTCACGCAATTCGATAACTCAGTTGTAGAAAGTGCAGGTCTACTGAAGATGGACTTCTTAGGATTAAAAACCTTGACACTCATTAAAGATACGGTTAAAATCGTCAAGGCAAAACATGGTATTACACTAGACCCAGAGAATTTTCCATTAGATGATGAAGAAACCTATGCGCTATTCCAACGAGGTGAAACGGTTGGGATTTTCCAATATGAATCGCCTGGAATGCAAAAGCATATGAAGCATTTGAAACCGACAGTTTTTGATGATTTAATTGCTATGAATGCACTTTATCGCCCAGGTCCGATGGAATATATTCCTAGTTTTATACGGCGTAAACATGGTCAAGAAGAAATCGTTTACGATTTACCAGAAACCGAAGAATACCTAAACGAAACTTACGGAATTACAGTTTACCAAGAGCAAGTGATGCTACTGTCTCAAAAACTAGCTGATTTTACAAAAGGTGAAGCTGATGTTTTGCGTAAAGCAATGGGTAAAAAGCAAAAAGCGGTTTTGGATAAAATGAAACCAAAATTCATTTCTCAAGCAGCTGCCAAAGGTATGGATGAGAAAAAACTTGAAAAAATCTGGAAAGATTGGGAAGCTTTTGCGAGTTATGCTTTCAACAAGTCGCATTCTACATGTTATGCTTGGATAGCTTATCAGACCGCCTATTTAAAAGCACATTATCCAGCGGAATATATGGCTGCGGTTTTGTCTAATAATATGAATGATATTAAGTCTGTGACTTTTTTCATGGAAGAATGTAAACGCATGCGTTTACCGGTGCTAGGGCCAAGTGTTAATGAGAGTTTCTATAAGTTCTCTGTAAATAAAGATAATGCTGTGCGATTTGGAATGGGAGCCATCAAAGGTGTAGGTCATGGTGCGGTTAAAACAATAGTTGAAAACCGAAAAAAAGAGGGTAATTACAAATCTATTTTTGATTTAGCAAAACGAATAGATTTACGAGCAGCCAATAAAAAAGCTTTTGAAGGTTTAGCAAATGCAGGAGGCTTCGATTGTTTTGAAGACACCCATCGTGCGCAGTATTTTGCTCATGATGGTGATGGAATTATCTTTTTAGAAAAGGCAGTAAAATATGGTGCAAAGCATCAAGAAAACGAAAATTCTGCACAAGTTAGTTTGTTTGGAGAAGCAAGCGGTGTAGAAATTACCGAACCACAAGTGCCACCTTGTGAAGATTGGGGTACGATGGAAAAGTTATCTCGAGAAAAAGAAGTTGTTGGAATTTATATTTCGGGCCACCCGTTAGATGATTTTAGAATAGAAATGAAAACCTTTTGTAACGGTGTAATTGCAGATTTTAATGATTTGGAGAAAATGATTAATCAAAATATAAAATTTGGAGGCGTCGTCACCGAAGTTCAGCATCGTATAAGTAAGCAAGGCAAGGGATGGGCAATGTTTACCATCGAAGATTATACAGATAGTTTCGATTTTAGAATTTTTGGAGAAGATTATTTAAAGTTCCGACATTTCTTAGTTCAAAATTCTTTTTTACATGTTCAAGCCTTTGTAAAAGAAGGTTGGGTTAATAGAGAAACAGGAAAAAAAGGCGAACCACGTATTCAATTTAATAATTTTCAATTGTTGCATGATGTTATGGATGCTTACGCTAAAAAGTTATCCATTCAATTAAATATTAGAGATTTAAAAGAACAGATGATTACTGATTTACAGAGTTTGTTTAGGTCTCACGATGGTAACAATTCACTTAGCTTCTTAGTCTATGATAATGAGGAAAAATTAAAATTGATTATGCCAAGTCGGAAGCAAAAAGTAAAAATTTCTCAAGAGCTTTTAAACACTTTAACTGAACGGGATATTAAGTATAAGTTGAATTAAGTGTTAAAATAAAGGAGACTTTCTGTCAATAGACGGAGTCTGCACATGTATCCATAAACAATAAGTCAAAACAATGAGATTATAGTCAAATCAAATACCGCCTCTGTAAGGTTTGGCGTAATTTTTGACTAATATTGCATATTAATAAAAATAGAATACAATAAAAATAAATATTATGGCATTAGAAATAACAGATGCAACTTTTGAAGAGCAAGTATTAAACAGCGACAAGCCAGTAATGGTAGATTTTTGGGCTGCATGGTGTGGGCCATGTCGTATGGTTGGACCAATTATCGATGAGATTAGCACAGAGTACCATGGAAAAGCCATTGTTGGTAAAGTAGATGTAGATGCTAACCAAGAGTTTGCTGCAAAATATGGCGTACGTAACATCCCAACTGTTTTAGTTTTTAAAGATGGAGAAGTAGTTGGTCGCCAAGTTGGTGTGGCACCAAAAAATGCTTATGCAGAGGCACTAGATGCATTATTATAACTCATTTCTCTAAAAGAAATGATAAAAGGTTTGTCTATACGGCAAACCTTTTTTAGTTTCGATAACCAATGGATTTAAGGAAAGAATTAAATAATACGGGAGGTTTTAAAAATCTTGAATTGTTAGCAAAGCAAGTAGTTGAAGGTTTTATTGCAGGAATGCATAAAAGTCCCTTTCATGGATTTTCAGCAGAATTTGCTGAGCATAAAATTTATAATCAAGGTGAAAGTACAAAGCATATAGATTGGAAGTTATTTGCTAAAACTGATAGATTATACACCAAGCGCTATGACGAAGAAACCAATTTACGGTGTCACCTTATAGTTGATAATAGTGCATCAATGCATTATCCTGATGTGAAAGATATATTTACTGATAATTTAAATAAAATAGGATTTTCAGCATTGGCATCTGCTGCTATAATGCATATACTAAAGAAGCAGCGTGATGCTGTTGGCTTAAGTATGTACAGTGATAGGTATGATTTTTATTCGCCAGAAAAGGGAAGTGAGCGTCATCATCAGATGCTTTTGGCAAAGTTAAGTGCTGCTGTCGTTCAAAAATCAACTTCAAATTCGACTGAGACATTTAAATATCTACATCAAATTGCAGAAAAAATACATAGACGTTCTTTAATTTTTCTATTTACGGATATGTTTCAAACAACAGAAGATGATGAAAAAATATTTGAGGCTTTAAGACATTTGAAGCATAATAAGCATGAAGTTGTTGTTTTTCATGTGTTTGATAAAGTAAAAGAATTAGCTCTTGATTTTGACAATAGACCAAAACGTTTTGTTGATGTTGAAACGGGAGAGACAATAGATTTATATCCTGATACAATAAAAGATAATTATAAAAAGGCAGTTTCAGAGTATTTTGAAGATTTAAGATTACGGTGTGGTCAATATAGAATTAAGTATGTTGAAGCAGACATTAATGCGGGATTTAATCAGATACTGACGACCTATATGATAGAACGGCAAAAATTTATATAACTTAAGTGATATTTTTTTCTTTTTTGTTTGCGGAATTAAAAATGCAGTGTATATTTGCCCACGCAATTAAGCAACGGTCTGGTAGTTCAGCTGGTTAGAATATCTGCCTGTCACGCAGGGGGTCGCGGGTTCGAGTCCCGTCCAGACCGCAAAATTGCATAAATAGGCTTCAAGAAATTGAGGCTTTTTTTAAGCAACTTAAAAATGTTGTGTTGTTCTAGGAGCAATCCTAGAGTAGTTGTAAGATTCCTAAATATATTAGGATATTACCAATGAGAAGCTTTCCTTTTTTCTAATACAGAAAATCGGGATGCTTTTTTGTTTTATAAGACTTTGATAGTATGACTAGATTATTAAAAATTTGGTAAATCTCGATTTGTTTACGCTTTTAATCGCCTAAAATAATCATTTAATCGACAATATGCTATTATGTAATTTAGTTTTGTTTAATTTGCCAATTCTTGAGTATGCCCTTAAAATCACTTACTCGAGAATTTTTTTAATCCATTGAAAATCTAACAGTTCTGTTAGTATAATTCTTTTTAGTACGCTTGTTTTAAAAATTGAGACATCTAGTTATGCCTTTTTACTTTTAAAACACTTTTAATCGATTAAACATTAAACTAAAAAGAATACCTATGAAAGCTTTAAAAATTTCCCTATTAGTAGTTGTTGTTGTACTGACTGTATCTGTTGTTTCAAAAGACAATGTTGTACAAGATGAGACTAATACTTACAAAGAGTATAACTCTAATAAATTAGTTTTAGGTAAGAAAAAGAGAAAGCTAACTTCTCAGGCTTAAATCAATTACTTCTTAAAGTAGATAGTCCTAACTTTTTGGTTCAGGACTTTTCCTGTTTATATATGTATATTATGTCCTTTTTGTATATTTTTGGATAAATACGTAATGATTTGAAAAGCCCGTTGTTTATTTGTTTTTTTTCGCTTCTTCTTTTTTACAATGAGGTTAATAGTCAAGATAAAACACTCCTAGATTCAATTAATAAATATTATTTACAGACTCTAGATGAGAGCATTGACAAAAAGTTGCGATTAAATTATGCGTTAAAGTCTAAAGAATATTCAGATAGATTAAATATAGACTCAATAAAATTACGAGTTCAAAGGCAACTAGCATTTATGTATTTCTCAAATGAAAAATATGAGCCATACATTTATTTTAATAAAGAAAACTTAAGATTATCTGAAAGTCTAAGAGATACTGTTGCTATTAAGGTTGCGAGCAGAAATTTGGGTTCATATTACCTTTACAAAGAACAAAATGATAGTTCTTATTATTATTATTCAAAAGCACTCGACTATTTTAAAATTAATGAAGTAAATTTAGAAAAGGCAGAATCATTATTAGCTCTTGCTGATATTCAACAAGAAGAAAAGGCATATACTGGTGCCGAGGAAGATGCTATTTCAGCAATTAAAATTTTAAATCAATTACCTAAAAATGAGGAGATCTTACAGACGTATTGGAGTTTGTATAATATCTTAGGTTTTATCTCAGAGAGTACACTTAATAAAGATAAGACACTAGAATATCATGATAAGTCTATTTGGTATTCCAAACAAATGAAAGATGGTTTCTTATACGAAATATCTTCAATAAATAACAAGGCAAATGCTTTTAGGAAATTTGGTGAACATGATAAGGCCTTAGAATTATATTATAATCTTTTAAACTCGTATAGTAAATACGAAAACGATGAACCAGATTTTTATCCTACACTGCTTATAAATATTAGTAAGACTAAGTTTGAGTCTGGTAATTACGAATTTAAAGATATTAAGAGTAACTTGGAAAAAGCATACAATTTGTGTTCTGGATTAGATTATCAGAATGGTGTAATGGCAGCTTGTTTAGAGCTTTCAAGATTATATCTTAAGCATAATAAAACAGATTTAGCCAGAAATTATGGTAATGAAGCGCTTAACATTTCTAATGAAGTATCAAATAACGAATACAAAATGGAAGCCTTATTAACGCTTTCTTATTTATATGATGGTGATAAAGGAAAAGACTTATTAAGAGAACATATAGGTTTATCAGATAGTCTTCAAAGGGAAGCACGTCTTGTAAATAATAAATTTGCTAGAGTAAAATTTGATACTGATCAAATAGAAGCTAAAAATAAAGAGATATCTCGTAATAATATTATCCTAATAGAAACACTTATAGGTCTTTTTATAACAGGTGTTTTAATATATGTAATATTACTACAACGTGCAAAAAACAAAGAATTGAAGCTTGTTCAGGAACAACAAAAAGTTAACGAAGAAATTTATAACCTAATGCTGGGTCAACAAGATAAAGTTGAAGAGGCAAGAGCACAAGAAAAAATTAGAGTATCAAAAGATTTGCATGATGGTGTTTTGGGGCGTCTTTTTGGAGTAAGACTTAGTCTAGATAGTCTAAACTTCTTAGATGGAAAAGAAGCGATGAAGAACCGCTCTAACTATATTGGTCAGCTTAAAACCATCGAAGATGATATAAGAAAGATATCTCACGAAATGAATACAGATTTTGTTTCAGGTTCAGGATTTATGGATATAGTTGCAGAACTTGTAGAGAACCAAACTAAAGCTTATGGATTTACGTATGATTTTAATTATACAGATGATTTTAGTTGGGAATTTGTTCTGAATAAAACAAAAATCAATATGTATAGAATATTACAAGAATCTATGCAAAACATCTATAAACATGCCGGAGCTAAGCATGTTAAAATTGATATTTTAAGAGAAAAAGATGAGATAATTATTTACATTGTAGATGACGGAAAAGGTTTTGATACCACAAAATCAAAGAAGGGTATTGGTCTTAAAAATATGAACTCTCGAGTTAAAGATGTCAAAGGCGAAATACTATTTTTCTCCGAACCAGAAAAAGGTACTAAAGTACAAGTAAAAATTCCTTATATAACTTAATTAACTTACCAACTAACAAATGCAAGAACTCAAAATCTTAATGGTAGACGATCATCCTATTATTATTGAAGGCTACATGAACGTCTTGATGGCAACAAAAGCTGAAAATCAAAAACTTGAGATAGATACGGCTAATAATTGTGATATGGCAGAAATTATGATTAATAGAGCTGCTAAGGATGTGCATTATGACATCTGCTTTTTTGATATTAGTTTGCCGCCTTCTCAGGATGGTAGGTATACCTCAGGAGAGGACTTGGCTAAACTAGCAAAGAAAATGATGCCTAGGACCAAAATCATTATTTTGACCATGTTTAATGAGTCTTTCAGAATACATAATATAATCCGTGAGATTAATCCAGATGGTTTTTTAATAAAAAGCGATTTAACATCTATGGAATTAGCAGATGCTTTTCAGCATATCATAAAATCACCTCCATATTATAGTACTACTGTACATAATTTTGTAAAACAAACCTTAACAAGCGAAATATATGTTGATGACATTAATAGAAAAATTCTGTATCTTTTATCTCAAGGTATAAAAACAAAAAGTCTTCTCGATCATATTTCTTTATCTATGAGCGCCATTGAAAAACGTAAAAAACAACTAAAAATGTTATTCTCTGTCGAAGACGGAAAAGACGAAAGTTTACTAGAAATGGCTAAAGAAAAAGGCTTTCTTTAAAAAAAAGCTACATTTTTAATAATCAAAAACCATTCAAAACCACTATCAATCATAGAAACTACGGTTTTTCCGCATCAAGTCTACGGTTTTTCCGTAACAATAAGTCGTTAAGCTTACTTAGATTTGTATAAGTCAACAAAAATTAATTAATCCCTCATTTAAGCAATTGTTGAATTAATAGCTTTAAAACCTGATAGAAAATCGACCGATGATTACTCTATCAGGTTTTTTTATTATTTATATCCAGCTTCCAGAATGTCCTGCAATTTTAGATATAAATAGTCCTAGATATACCACTGCAACAATAAATTTTAAAAACGTTGAAGTTACAAAACCTATAAATGAACCAAATGCAGCTTTTGTAGCTCTGTTTACATCATTTTTATGCATAAGCTCACCGATAAGTGCTCCAAGAAAAGCTCCGATAATAATTCCGAAAGGGATAGGAGACAAAAGACCAACGACTAAGCCTATTGATGTACCAATCATTCTAGACTTACTACCACCAAAACGTTTGGTACCAAAAGCGGGTATTATGTAGTCGAGTATAAATATCAGAAACGCAACTATAAAAGTTACAATATTATAACTAATAAATTAGTTATAACTAAAAAATTAGTTATATTAGCATTATTATTCAACTGAATAATTAAAATGAAATAACCGAGATTAGTTTTTCAATCATTAGTAAAACTATAATATGGTTATTCCATGTGACCTTTTTAAAAAAATAAATAGAAACACATGAAACAACTCACAAAGGCAGAAGAAGAAATAATGCAAACATTATGGCAGTTGAAAAAGGCAAATGTCAAGGCAATAATAGATGTTTTACCTAATCCAAAACCAGCATACAATACCGTATCTACAATTGTTAGGATATTAGAATCAAAAGGTTTTGTAGATTACGAAAAGCAAGGAAAAGGTCATGTATACTTCCCTATCGTAGATAAAGAGTTGTACAGTAATCAATCCTTAAACAAACTAGTTGATAATTATTTCCAAGGTTCTTTTAAAAGTATGGTATCGTTTTTTGTAAAAAAGAATGATGTTAATGTACATGATATTGAAGCATTACTAAAAGAAATAAATAAAACGGAATAGTATGTTGTATTATATTTTACAAATTATTGTATTTCAGGTTGTTTTTCTATTGGTTTATGATGTGTTTTTAAAAAGAGAAACGTTTTTTAATTACAACAGAATTTACCTAATAGTTACTGCAATCTTGTCCTTTGTTATTCCATTTATAAAACTAGACACCATAAAAGCAGTAGCTCCAAAAGATTTTGTAATTGTTTTACCGGAAGTTATCATAGGAAATCCTATTACTACAGTAACAGATTTAGATAAACAAGTTGCTCTTGAAGCAGGAATTGTATTGGACGAACCTAGTGTGCCTATTTGGCAAATTATTTTTTGGACAGGTATGGTTTTAGCATCCTTATTTTTTCTTTTTAAACTGCTAAAACTATATTGGTTGAAATCCAATAATCCTAAACGATGGGACGGCAATATTCTAATCGTTAAGCTGCTAAAAAGTAGTGCTGCATTTTCATTTTTTAATACGGTATTTTTAGGTGAAAAAATATCAAAGTCAGAGCAACCAACAATACTTAAGCACGAGTTGGTGCATGTAAAACAGTGGCACAGTCTGGATTTATTGGTATTTGAAGTCATGCGAATTTTACTCTGGTTCAATCCTTTAGTTTATATGTATCAAAGCCGTATCAAAACACTACACGAGTTCATTGCCGATGAAACTGCAGTAAAACAAAATGGAAAAATATCTTATTATAATCAATTACTCAATCAAGTATTTGAAACCAATAATTTTTCATTTACCAACACATTTTTCAAAAAATCATTAATCAAAAAACGAATAGCCATGTTACAAAAATCGAAATCAAAAAAAGTAGCATTAATTAAATATGCTTTATTAATTCCACTAGTATTCGCAATGCTAATCTATACTTCTGCTGAGGTAAAAGCCCAAGAACCAGAAGTTGAAGAAATTACTGAAGTCATTGAAATACAGGAAATTGATGAAAAAGTATTGATAGAAAAGTATTACAAGCAAATGAAAGTTTATCAAAAAGCAGATGAGTTTTCTAAGATAATGGAGATGACGGATTTTAATATTTTAAAATTTAGAATGTCTTTAGACGAATTTGCTAGATTAAAAGCTTTCACAAAAATTACTTTTATAGATAGAATAGAGCCTAAATTAGAAAATGGAAAAGCCACTGATAACGAAAAAGAGATTTACAAAAAGTTTACTTCTAATAATGAAAATTATCTAGAGTATATCGAAAGAACTAAAACAGAGGAATACGGACGTAAATGGGAAACAAGAACGGAAGGAAGTACATTAAAACTATATGTAAAAGATTTAAAGAATAAAACAAAGTCAGAAGAAGAAAGATTGAAGAAGAAAATAGATTTGATGTTAAACGATTCTTATTGGGATTCAATATTGATTTCTGATGGTAATCAATCTTCAAGAATTGAAATGAATGATGTTTCGGGGAATACAAAAACTGTAACTGAAGTTGAAGAAGTTCAAGTTAAAAACATAAAAAAGTCTATCGAAGTCCCATACGCCGTTATAGAAAACCCACCAACATTTTCAGAATGTAAAGATTTAGTCAGTTCTAAAGAAAAGAGAAAATGCACCTCTAATAAGGTAGCTATGTTTGTCAACAAAAACTTTAATACAGATTTGGCAACTCAATTAGGTTTAGAAGGACGTCAACGTATCTCTGTTTTTTTCAAAATAGATAAAAAAGGCAATGTAATTTCTGTTGGCGCAAGAGCACCACATCCGGCTTTAGAAGAAGAGGCAAAACGTGTTATGAAACTATTACCACAATTTATACCAGGCACACAAAAAGGAAAACCTGTAGTAGTACCTTATTCTTTACCAATCCTATTTCAAGTAGCACCAGATAAAAAAGAAAAAAACTAAATGCTCAAAAAACTAATAATTCTAATTTTATTGATACAATTTAATGCCGAAGCTCACAGGGCAAAATCATACTTTTTTAGACAAAAAAATAGTGAGCTATCTACATGATTTTTAGTTGTTTAAGTTATTAATTATTTGTATATTATACTGATAATCAACAGCTTAGCACAATGAATTCATCAG
>NZ_JABDQL010000036.1 GCF_013042245.1 Winogradskyella sp.
TATTTGCAAAACTATATGAATTGGTTTATGATACTTGAGCGGATTAAGAATAATAATCAACGCCTAAAGGAGTTTGCATTATATGCCATTACAGGGCAATCCGCTTGGGAATTATGGAGAACAAGTACTAATTCAGTCATATATTAGGATATAGCCTAAAACTATTAAGCTATATCAAATATAATATGGCTGGAATAAAATGAATGTATTCTTTTTGAGACAATTTAAAACTTATATTTAATTGACTTTTAGCATAAAAATATGCTACTTGGTCAATTAATAAAATCTGAATAAACGGTATAAAAAATAAAATCTCTGCTGTTAATGTTTGAGAATACCAATTTGCATAACCTAAGATGTATGGTGTAATATATATGGTATATAAAAACATCAATAAACTGAGCCATTTACTTGCTTTAGTGTTGTTAAAAATCCCTATAGGTAATAGTAAAAAAGAAAAAACTAGCCCATGAAAAAAGAAAATCAAGAGCAAAGAGCTTTTCTGTCCGAACCTAAATGGAAAGTTAAATAGTACATAGATGTATCGAGGTATTTTTATTTTACATTTAAAAGTAATACTATTTTTCTATTTTAGTGTCATGGCGCAACATAACCAACTCGGAAAAAAAGGTGAACAATTGGCAGTAGATTTTCTCATTGAAAATAACTATGATATTGTTGAACGTAATTACCGATTTGAAAAAGCTGAGGTCGATATTATTGCTCAAAAAAAAGATATTTTGGCCGTGGTTGAGGTAAAAACTCGCTCTACCATAGATTTTGGAAACCCTCAAGATTTTGTAAAACCTAAACAAATAAAGAATCTAGTCAAAGCTGTTGATGAATATGTTACCGTCAATAATTTAGATGTTGAGGTGCGTTTTGATATTATAGCGATTGTAAAAGAAAATCGCTATTTTAAGATTGAGCATTTAGAGAATGCGTTTTATCATTTTTGACAAGAATTCTCATAGAATTCTTGTCATGCTGAACTTGTTTCAGCATCTTATCACAGTTTTATAAATTTAATAAAGACCCTGAATCGAGTTCAGGATAACAAACGATAAAATTCTATTTTACTGTTTGTAAAAATTCATCTCATCCACATATTCCCAAACATGCTCTGGTAACATTGGTCGAATATTTTTTCCAGCTTTAATAGATTTTCTAATAAATGTTGAAGATAATTCCATAATTGGTGCAGCAACATGATGAATTTTAGGGTGACCATCAAAACGTGTTTCTATTTTACCATTTGAAATTCTTGGATAGACGTAAATATGATGATTTTCTAGAATAAGTTCGTAGTTTTTCCACTTGTGAAAATTTTTCAAATTGTCCTCTCCCATGATTAAACAAAACTCATAACTAGGGTGTTTTTCTTGTAGATAGGTAAGTGTATCAATAGTGTAATTTGGTTCCTTAAGTCCAAATTCTATGTCGCTTGGGCTTAACTTATCGTAATCTTTTGTAGCTCTAAAAACCATTTCAAAACGCTGGCGATTATCTAATAAGCTGCTTTTTTTCTTAAATGGACTTAATGGTGTAACCACAAACCAAACTTGGTCCAAATCACTATGCTCAGCTAAATGGTTAGCAATAGTTAGATGACCAACATGTATTGGATTGAACGTTCCGAAGTAGAGTCCGATTTTCATCTTAATCTTTTAAAAAATCTGAAACTAATTTATAAGCTTTTTCTAAAGCGTCATCTAAATCTTTATTTACTACAATTTTATCAAACAATGGTGCTGTAGCTAATTCTGCTGGTGCTTTAGAAACACGCATATTTATTTTGTCTTCACTTTCTTCGCCGCGATCTTTAAGACGCCTCACTAACTCATTTAAGTCTGGTGGCTTAACAAAAATCGCTAAGGTTTGCTCTGGAAATTTTCGTTTTATACGCAAACCTCCTGAAACATCAATATCAAAAATAACATGTTTTCCTTCTGCCCAAATACGTTCAACTTCTTCTTTTAAAGTCCCGTAAAAATTATCGCGGTAGACTTCTTCCCATTCTAAAAAAGCATCACTCTTTATCTTATCCTTAAACTCTTTCAGAGATAAGTAATAGTAATCTTTTCCGTGTACTTCTTTTCCGCGCTTCTCACGCGATGTAGCCGAAATAGAAAACTCTAGATTAAGCTCAGGTTGCTTTAATAAATGACGGACTATTGTTGTTTTTCCTGAGCCAGACGGTGCCGAAAAAACGATAAGTTTACCTTCTTTCATCTTAGAGCGCATTTAGCATTTGTTCCTTAATTTTTTCTAGCTCGTCTTTCATCTGAACGACCAATTTTTGCATAGGTGCATAATTTGATTTTGAACCAATAGTATTAATTTCTCGACCAATTTCTTGAGAGATAAAAGCCAATTTCTTACCATTAGAATCATCAGAATTTAAAGAAGTCATAAAATAATCTAAATGGTTGTCTAGACGGACTTTCTCCTCAGTAATGTCAAATTTTTCTATATAGTATACCAATTCTTGTTCAAATCGATTTTCATCTACTTTTTCTTTAATATCCGCAACACCTTTTTCTAGTCTAGATCGGACACCATCGATACGCTCTGGATCCATTTTTATTACCTGATTCAGTAAGTCTCTTAGCGTAGCAATTCTATTCTCGAAATCTTGCTTTAAAGTTTTACCCTCATCTTTTCGGTAAGCTTTAATATTATCTAAAGCTGTGTCAATTTCATTTTGGATACTTTTCCATTCGTCTTCATCAATTTCATCGTGCTCCGTTGTTACCGCATCAGGTAAACGAATTGCCATTTTTAGAAGCTCAGTTTCATCGCCATCTACTACATCTTTTAGCTGCTTAATGTATTCTTTTACAACGGTTTTGTTGATTTTAGAACTCGTGTCTTCTCCAGTAATCTCTACATATAATGAAAAATCCACTTTACCTCTTACCAAGTGATTGGCGATTTGCTTACGTATACCAAGCTCTTTTGCACGGTACATCGATGGCATACGCACATTTAAATCAAGGTTTTTACTGTTAAGCGATTTTAGTTCTATTGTTATTTTTTTGGTTGGCAACTGAAGTACAGATTTACCGTAACCCGTCATAGATTGTATCATATAATACGCAACTTTAAAGTTAATCAAAGGTACAAAATAGAACGGTTTTATTTTATCTTTGCAGCTTCAATAAAATGAAAGGAATTATGTACAAAAAACAATTTGAAATACGCTGGAGTGATATCGATGCAAATGGCCATTTAGCAAATTCGGCTTATACTAATTTTATGAGTCATGCAAGGATGTCTTTCTTTTCAGGGCAAGGATTCTCAATGAAAGAAATTTTGAAGCATGGTATCGGCCCCGTGGTATTCTATGAGCATATGTATTACTTTAAAGAGTCTTTTATAGGGACTCCAGTTACAGTAACTATTGAGGTTTCTGGCTTAAGTGAAGATGGTATGTTTTTTATGTTTGAACATAATTTTTATAATCATAAAGGCGAAAATTTAGCGCATTGTGAAATGCAAGGTGGTTGGATAGACCTTAAGACAAGAAAGCTTTGCGCCTTGCCTAAGGAATTAATGAAGCTGGCTGAAAAATTCCCAAAGTCTAAAAGTTTTAAAACACTTACAAAGGAAGATACGCGCAAGCATGGTGTGAAGCCAAAAAATATAGTTATTTAAAGGGCTTGTGCTGCTTAAAAGTTTTAATAGACACATTTTTCACAAAAGGTCTTATCATTCTGTTAGGTAAGGCTTTTTTATGCTTAAAGTAACAAGTTAGTGTTTCAGGTTCTGCGCCAAGTGTACTTTTAATTTCCGACGCTGTACGGCCCAAATTAATCTGTTTGGATTTTGCTTTAAGCCCAAGTCTCACGTAGTCATTGAGTATACGTGGATATATAGCAAACTCTTTGTTTTTCGAGTAATCTATACCAATAAAATGAGCATCTAAATTTTCGCCATTTTTCATGGCAGACAAAAAGCCAACTAAGGTTTCATTTAGAAAATATCCAATAACTGTGAATTCGTCTTCGAAACTTTCTTTTAGAAACGTATAGGTGTTTAAATTTAATACTTGTGCATTAAAATCCGCATTTTCAATAGTGTTTTGATAAAGGGATTGCAGTTGTGATTTATAGGTTTCAATAGCTTCTACATTAAGTTCCTTTGCTGCCAAAACAGCACTCTTAGAATCTGCTTTATTTACTTTTACACGGTATTTAGATTTTAAGGCAGATTTATAATCTTCAAAACTTCTCCATTCTTCTTTAAGTGAAATAATCATATTGGGCTCTACTAGCATTGGTGTGTAGCCATAATTATCAAGGTGTTTTGTAATGTAAAGTGATTCGTTTTTAAAATCTTTCACAAAAAGGCCTGACAGTTTCTTTAAAGATTTAGATAGGTGTTTTATGCCTTCGACTAATGATACAAAAGCTTCAATTTTATCTTCATCTTGTTTAAGAAATGTGCCATATTCACCACTTAAAAATATGTTGCCACAAAAAAGAATTCTAATATAGTTGTTGCAAAACAAACGATTAATGTTTCGCTTTAACCAACCATTCATTTTAATGTTTTTGGTTATGGTTTCCAAGCCAATGGTTACTAATTGGGTGTTGGCAAAGGCTATTGCTTCGCCATTTCGAGTTACAAAAACATAATTGAAACTGATGTCTTTATTTGCTTTTTCAAATGCTTTTAAAAATTCTGGAGAATAGTAAATATTTATACAACAATCGAGACTATCCCAATAGGTTTGTGGAATTTTATCTACGGCATCAAATATTTTAGTTTTTAAAAACAAATTAAGATGTAACTTTTGGTTTTTTAGTAACGAAATATACGCCTAAAAATATAAGAAGCATTGCCGAAATTTTTATGGTATCAATAAAGTCGGCACCAGACAAAATAGCGAAAAGACCTGCAATTACGGGTTGCAAATAAATAAAAATACCAACAGTCGAAGCCTTGAGTTTACTAATAGCCCAAGGATTTAATAGATAGGTTAAAAATGTCGCTCCTATAACAACAAAAGCTACTGAAAAACTTATGTATGGCGTAAAGCTTTGCCATTCTACAGATGATAATTCGCTATAGCCAAATGGTGTTACGAAGATTAATCCAAATAAAAATAACCACTTAATAAATGTAAACGGGTGGTATTTATTTGTGAGTTTTTTTACTAAAATCACATAGATACTATAAGAAACTGCATTGAGAAAAATCATTAGATTTCCGAGTGGAATATTATCGGCCACACGAGCTGATTGTCCGTAAAGCGTTAAAACTAGAGCACCAATAAATCCAATAACAATACCTAATGTTTTGAGTTGTGTAATGCGTTCCTTTAAAATAAAAACGGATAAGACTAAAATAACTATAGGTACAATGGTCATTATTGTTGAAGCATGGATTGGGGTTGTATATTCCAGTCCTTTTAAGAAGAAAATCATATTAATAAACACACCAAAAACAGCAGCAAAAAAAATGGTTTTAAAATCTTTTTTTTCGATTTTTTCTTTTGGTAAGAAGAGGCTCATCAACCAAAATAAAGCAGTTGCACAGATAATACGAAGGAGTACAAAACCGAGAGGTTTTATATAGTTTTCGTTCATTACGGTTTTGGCAAACGTGTAATTAATACCATAGAGTAATTGAACAATAAACAAGGCAATTATAGCCTTAATTCTACTGCTCATGGATGGTTTCTTTAGCTAATTCTACAGTCTTTTTAGAGTTACCAATAAAAATGGAATTATTGTAAATAAGCACTGGTCTTTTTAGAAAGGTATAGTGTTCTAGTATAAGATTTTTATAATCGTATTCAGAAAGTGATTTTTCTTTTAGATTACGTTCTTTATAAAGCCTTGCACGTTTACTAAATAAACTTTCGTAGCTATTAGTAAGCATTCTCATTTCTTCAATTTGAGCTGAAGTTATAGACTTAGTTTTAATATCCTGAAGAACAACATCTGAAGGTAATTCTAAATCGTTTATAATACGTTTACACGTGTCACAACTGCTGAGATAATATATTTTTTTCATCTTTTGATAATCACGTAATTTGCAATTGCAAAGAAAATTCATTTAAAAGTAAAATACAGTACTTTTAGTAAAAATATAAGACGATGCACTACGATATTGATATCACAAGAAAAAATAGAATTCTACTGGAAGACTTTTTGGATAACTACAGCTTAGAGCAACTTAACAAAGTTCCCAAAGGATTTAAAAATAATATCATTTGGAATATTGCACATTGCATTGTAACTCAGCAAATACTTATTTATAGATTATCTAATTTACAGATGAATTTACCCCAAGAGTTTATTGGTCGTTTTAAAAAAGGAACGAAAACTGAAGCAAATTTAAACGAGGATGAAGTAGATTTCATAAGAAGTGTTTTGTTTACAACATTAGACCAAACGGAAAAAGATTACAACGCTGGAAAGTTTAAAACTTACGAAGAATACACTGTTTCAACAGGAAGTACGTTGACCAATGTCAATGAAGCTTTGGCCTTTAATAATTTTCATGAAGGTATACACTACGGGTATATTTTAGCATTAAAAAAAGCACTTTAAGATTATGGATTATTTTCAAATTGCATCAATTCTCATCGTTATATCTGCACTTTTTGGATATATCAATGTTCGCTTTTTAAAGCTTCCAATTACTATTGGTCTAATGCTCATTACTATAGTGTTTACCTTAGCTATAGTTGTTATCGGACAGTTTGATGATACGCTACTTCAAACCGAAAAGGCATTTATTTCTAATATTAATTTTGAAGATTTATTATTAGACGTTATGCTAAGTTTTTTACTCTTTGCAGGTGCATTACATACCAATTTTGACCAGCTTAAAGTACAACGCTGGCCTATTCTAGTTTTTGCAACCATAGGTATAATAACATCAACTGTGTTAGTTGGGGTAATTATGTTTCCTTTGTTAACAGCATTGGGTTTTAATGTATCCTTTATCCATTGCTTATTATTTGGCGCATTAATTTCGCCAACTGACCCAATTGCTGTTTTAGGTATTCTAAAAAAGGTAGGAGCACCCAAAAAATTAGAAATAAAAATTGTTGGCGAATCGTTATTTAATGATGGTGTTGGTGTCGTGGTTTTCTTAACTATTTATGCCATTGCAAAAAAGCCAAATGCAGCTATTGAGCTTTCTGAGATTGCCACATTATTTATTCAAGAAGTTGGAGGCGGCATTTTATTAGGCGGTATTTTAGGTTGGATTACCTATCGCCTCATGAAATCGATAGATAATTATGAAGTTGAGGTAATCCTTACGTTAGCTGCAGTAATGGGCGGCACTTTATTGGCACATCAATTTCATTTATCTGCGCCTTTGGCTATGGTTACGGCAGGTTTAATTGTTGGTAACGATACGATTAGAGAAACTTCAATGTCTGAAGTTACAGAAGCTTATGTAGATAAATTTTGGGAACTCATAGATGTGCTTCTTAACACTATTTTGTTTGTAATGATAGGTATGGAAATGTTGGTTTTAACATTAGATCTTAATTACATTTATGCAGGACTTATCGCAATACCAATTATTTTAGCGTGCCGTTATATTTCATTGTTTTTTCCAGTAAAACTTTTTGCAAAAAAATTGGAATTTGTACCAAAAACTACATTAATAATGACTTGGGGCGGATTACGTGGTGGAATTTCTATTGCTTTGGCATTGAGTTTAACTGCAGATATGAATAGAGAATTATTCCTCGTGATTACATATGTTGTTGTCATCGTTTCTATTGTTGGGCAAGGTCTTACTGTTGGTCCTGTAATAAAAGGGATTACAAAACGCTATTCTAAATCAGAAGCTTAAGAATTCTTTAGCTTTCTCAATCGAGATTACAAACTCAGTATAACCTTGAGCATAAGAGGCTATCTCGTAGTTGTTGTACAACAGGATTATGCCTTCTTCATTAAATCCAATATTTTCAGGAAGCTGAAAGGGTTTTCCGAAGAAAAATTCTTTAATGTCTAAACCTTCATTTTTCATGTGGTCTAAGAAAAAAGATTCTGCTAACTTTTTAAATCCTTTCATATCTGAAATAATATCGTTTTGTGTTAAAAGTGCTCCATTTTCAGGATTAAAATTTAAAAACTGAATCGAATCATTTCCATGAGCACCGCCAGTATCTGAATATACACTCAAGCCCATAGTAACTATATTTTCTGTTTTATAAAGTATCTCTGTTTCAATAGCTAACGACCAGGTTTGCGCACTTTCTCCAAAATTATTTTTGAACGATTTGTATTGCTCATCAAAGTCTTTTAACGCTTCCTCAATGCTAGTAGCTTCTTCCTCTCTTGAAAAAGGTACATTTTTCAAAATAGCCGAATCTATATGAGAATTAATATTTTTAGCAATTTCAGAATTTACTTTTGCCTTATCAAAAGTCACTTCGATATCAGCTTCGTAAGTATTTTCAATAGAAACTATTTCAAATTCTAAGGGTTTAGTTTCCTCTTCACACGAGCTAATAAAAATCAAAATGATTATAGGTAGACTTATTTTTTTCAAACTCAAATTGCTTTTGTTAAACATAAGATAAAGGTATATGATACATTTTAATCCAACGAATTAACCTTTAAATTTGTTGTATTCCTGAAAGCGAGAATCTAATAATTCATTCAAATATGAAATTCAATACCAAAACTATTCATGGAGGTCAAAAATTAGACCCAGCTTATAATGCTGTAATACCGCCAATTTATCAAACAACTACTTATGCGCAATTTACCCCAGGTGAACATAAAGGTTATGAATATTCACGTTCAAAAAATCCAACACGTCATGCATTGGAGAATTCTTTTGCAAGTATAGAAAATGGAGAATACGGTATAGCTTTTGGCTCTGGAATGGCAGCAATAGACGCAGTATTAAAATTATTACAACCTGGAGATGAGGTCATTTCTACCAATGATTTATATGGTGGTAGCTATCGGCTCTTCACTAAAATATATCAAAAATTCGGAATTAGGTTTAAATTCATCGGTATGGAAAATGCTTCTAAAATTGAAGAACACATCAACAAGAACACAAAGCTTATTTGGGTAGAAACGCCAACAAACCCATTGTTGAATATTATCGATGTTAAAACTACTGCTAAAATCGCAAAAAGGCACAATGTGCTATTAGCTGTTGATAATACTTTTGCTACACCATATTTACAGCAGCCTTTAGACTTGGGTGCAGATATAGTTATGCATTCTGTGACTAAATATATTGGTGGTCACAGTGATTTGGTCATGGGAGCATTGGTTGTAAAGGATAAAGCGTTAGCAGACAGTTTGTATTTTATTCAAAATGCAAGCGGCGCCATTTGTGCGCCTCAGGATAGCTTTTTGGCATTACGAGGTATCAAAACACTTCATGTGCGTATGCAACGTCATTGTGAAAATGGTAAAGCCGTTGCGGAGTATTTGTTAAAGCATCCAAAAATTGAAAACGTCTATTGGCCAGGTTTTAAAAACCACCCAAATCATAAGATTGCAAAATCGCAAATGAAAGATTTCGGTGGAATGGTCTCATTCATAACCGAAGGGAATGACTATAATGAAGCTATTAATATAGTACAAAATCTAAAGGTTTTTACATTAGCAGAGTCCCTTGGTGGCGTAGAATCTTTAGCAGGTCATCCTGCTAGCATGACACATGCGAGTATTCCCAAAGAAGAACGTGATAAGATTGGCGTTGTTGATGCGCTAATTCGTCTAAGTGTAGGTATTGAAGATGAGGAAGATTTAATTGAAGATTTAAAGCAAGCTATAGGTTAAACTACTATTTTTAATCTAAGTAGTAGATGTAACTAAAATTTAGCCAAACAAGTACGTCATTAAATTTATTCGCTTTCAGGTTTAATACCTCGAGGCTTGCCTCGTTAATTATTACTATTTTGTGACTCGATGTCACAGAATAGTAAATATATCCATAAAAGTCATAATGTTACAGTTTTACTATATC
>NZ_JABDQL010000032.1 GCF_013042245.1 Winogradskyella sp.
TGCAGGTAAAATATGTTCTAAAATTTGCTTTACGACAGGAGTTCCACTAAAGTTTGTACTTTTGTTCATATCTCTTTTTTTGGTCGAAATGAAGATATAAATAAAGTGGGAAATCCTATATTGGAAATCCCACTTTTAAAATTTTTTATCGGACACTACTGGAAAAAAATAACGATTTATTTATTGTTGTTATTACGTGTGTTTTTAAACTTAAATGCACAATCGGCTCGCAATTTTCAATAGGAGAGGTTTATACCTTTGAGAGTGAGTCTGCTCCTGATTTATTTATTAGTTATAACTATACTTTGGGGCGCGTATTGGCTTAAATAAAGCGAACAAAAACTTTAGGATAGAAGCACCTTTAAATGGTCAAACGGGATTTGTATCTCTACAAGCCATAGACATTTCTGATAATACCTATGTGGTTATGGCTGAGCAAGTAAATGCTCCCTAAACAGCCTTAAACTTATACAATACAAGTACTCTGCCTACTTCTACTGATGCCACATTTAATCAAAATTCAAGTTTTTTTGAAGAAAAGAAAAAAGACAGCCAATGTTAAAGGTAGCGTGGATGATGCTGTCAAGGTTTTTGATCACATCTTTTTTCGGCTGCACTCGGCAAAACTCATATAAATTTGGTTCGGCTATCGTTTGCACGAAAATTGGGTAAACGTTTTTTACTCTAAAATATTGAAACCTATAGCGATTGCTTCTTAAAAAAGTTTTATTCAAAACCCGTAGGGCTTGACCTTTACAGTATTGAGCGTTGGCTGAAGGAAGCTACCTATATTTGCTTTCTTTTTTATTTTATTCCTATCTATTTAACGAGAGTAATAATTACACCTATCACTAAAACAAAGGTAAATTTTTAGTATATTTACCCTCGTTAAGATAATGCAAGTAATATTTACCCTTGTTAAAAATGGCAAAATTTAATAGAAATACACCTTATAATAGCCTACCACTATTACCACCAAAAGCAACTTTAGAAACTACTAAAGTGTTACGCAAGACCATTGATGCCAGTAGAGCATTAGCACAACTTAATGGTATGCTTACCAATTTACCAAACCCAACATTGTTTTTAGATACTATTCATTTACAAGAGGCTAAAGCAAGTTCTGAAATAGAAAACATAATAACTACTAATGACGATTTGTATAAATCTTTAGTAGCAGATAAAAAATTTGATAACCCAGCAACAAAAGAAGTTATAAGTTATAAGGAAGCTCTTTGGAATGGCTTACAGGAAATAGAAACACGTCCTTTTATAAGTACAAACCTATGTGTTGAAATTGTACAAAGCATTAAAAAAAATACCGCAGGTATTAGAACAACGCCTGGAACTGCATTAAAAAATGCTAATGGCGAAACTATTTACACACCACCAACAGGTGAAGCTATAATAAGAGAAAAGATGGCTAACCTTGAAACCTTTATAAATGGTTCAGCTACTGTAGACCCATTAATTAAAATGGCATTAATGCACTATCAATTTGAAGCGATACACCCTTTTAGTGATGGTAATGGTAGAACAGGACGTATTTTGTTATTACTCTATTTAAAACTTGAAAAATTATTAGATACTCCAGCTATTTATTTAAGCGAATATATCATTAAAAATAAGGCTGACTATTATACTAAATTACGTGAGGTAACCGAAAATAAAGATTGGGAAGGTTGGATACTCTATATGCTTGAAATGGTAGAATATACTGCAAACAAAGGATTGCAACGTTTAAAAGATGTTACCGATTTAATGGAACAAATGACCAAAGAAATTAGAAACACCTTACCCAAAGTATATACTAAAGAATTGGTTGAAATACTATTTAGATTACCATATACGAAACGACGGTTTTTAATTGATGCCAAATTAGGTACACCAAAAACCGTAGGTAATTATTTAATGGAATTAGAAGAAGCTGGGTTTTTAATGTCTGAAAAGGTTGGTAAAGAAAAACTATACCTCAATCACAGATTAATGGCTGTGTTAGAAGCATCCTAATTTACTTGGTTAACGAAATGAAACATCAACCAACAAATCTCAATCGCATAACTAAATGATGCTATTGATGTTCAATGTGACCTTTAAAAAACAATAAATACATACACATTAAATAAACAAAGACTTGAGGTAAGGAATACTTGGATATTTCGGCTACGCTCAATACAGGCTTTAACGATGGTTTTATGCAGATGAATGAGATAACTAATATTCTAACCAACTTCATCTTACTACTGTTTCATTATAGTTCTAAATGTGGTTGTATGTTCCAATGTGAGCGTGGGATAAGCGGCTATTTAGCTCGTGTCTTTTCTATTTCAAATTAATGTACTCGTGAATATCCACAAGTTAAATTTTAGTTCCAATTTGTGCGGTTGCTGTGTGGCTTTTATACATAATACCAGTTATAGCTACGAAAATATAAGAATACTGCGTTAGCAAACCCTTGAAAGGATTTTTGCTACTATAACTTGTATTATGTAACATAGCAAGGCGTTGGTTTTGTGGCGTAATAGTTGTTTGAGCCTTTTGATAGGCTCAAGACAGGCTAAGGCAATGGCTCTTTTCATTTTTATTGTACAAATATTAAAGAAATAATTACTATTAAATAAAACAAGCAATTTGCCATTATAGCGTTGGGTACAACTATTATGACATAAAACTAAATATGCGGATGGTGAGCGGAACAACACAGGACTTTTTAAGAAAAGGTATAGTATACCTTTTTGAGAAAATGCCAGATGGAGCTATGGCAAGGATTTTGAGCTTTCGACAGGCTCAAGCCAGGGCAAGGGAAAAAACTGGGTTTTGGGTT
This sequence comes from Winogradskyella sp., assembly GCF_013042245.1. Lineage (GTDB taxonomy): Bacteria > Bacteroidota > Bacteroidia > Flavobacteriales > Flavobacteriaceae > Winogradskyella. The sequence continues at coordinate 2,825 of NZ_JABDQL010000032.1, forward strand.
GTGGGGACTTATTTAGCTTAACCTCTTAATTTATTGATACCCCTTTGGGTCCAGGAAAATCAACATCTAAATGTCTATATAGTTTTCTTACTTTAGTACGCCATTCTAATCTTGCCAAAGCCCAAGATTTACTTCCTTCAACTATATCAATATGATTATCTGAGTGTATGGGTATTGACGATTTAGCTGTAGTCGTTGCTTTGTCAAAACTGAGTAAAAGAAGAGGATTTGCAATAGGTGATGTATCACCATCTAAATCAAAAATGCTTTTATCCTCTTCATTATTGAACTTAGCCTGTTTGACTCTTAATTCCTCAAAGAGTTCTACTATATCAATTTCTTCGGTTATATAGTCTAAATCGTAAATATCCTTTTTAGCAGAACGACTTGAAGCACTAACTAATTTAAACAAGCCAATATCCTTTTTAGAAATAAAACGTATCTCATCAACTATTTCGATGTCATACATTGTTTTCATATTTTGAAGTACCTCAACTTTTATAATTGTTTCTCCTTTTTTAATAAGACATCTAAGGAAAACATATTGGTCATTTTCTTCACAAGGATAACTAAGGTTCATTATTGAATCGCCATAGAAAGCATTTAATTCTTCCTCAATCTTCTTATATCCCTCTATTCCAATTATTACATTAGAGAATAAATCAATATCAATAGATTTCCTATGATTATAACGATAAGCCAAATTTGTACCACCACCTAATGAGAACATTGAAAGGCTTGGTAAAGCCTGTAATTCTTTAATGGTTTTTAAAAGCGCAGAAGAAACCGCCTGCATCATTATACTGCGTAGCGATAAAAAGGTTTTGTATTGTAGCGTTTACTTACTAATTCACATACTTGATTACTAATATTCTCTTTAGTATGCTTTAAAATATCTACAATTTCTCTTTTAGAATAATAGGCTTCTAATACAGTTATATCCTTAAGAAATGTGTCCTTAGTAGTAGCATATAAAGCTCTTGGAATAATAATATCCTTATCTCTTTTAAGAGATAGTTTACTACTATCCATATCCCAAAATGCATATTTAGGGAATACTTTAGATATATCTATTCTTATACTCAAAACTTCTTTTATACTTCCTTTAAATAGTTTGTATATAAGCACATACTTAATACAAAGATATAAAATAGTATTTAAATGACTATTTAAAATGGCATTTACATCAGTACTAAAAGCAATAGTTATACCAAAAACTATATTAGTAACTTAATTATGTTTTTTATTGTAAGTGTTATAACGACTTACTTTGTTACTTATTTTAATGCTTTATTTAATGGTTCCTTTTAATACTTCATATATTTTAACCATTGCCAAAGTATCTAATTTGCAATAGTCTAAAAGGTGTTGCCTTGTTGCTTCTATATCTTCATTAAAATTTGGGTCTAAAACCATTCTGCCCCAAGTATCTAATGCCATAGTACCATTAGTAACATCTAAATCTGAATAACTTAAATCAGGAACTAAAATAGGTTGTACTTTTTTAATGGAACTTGAACCGTGAAAACGATAGTCTATGTAGTCTTTTTTGAAAATCGTCTCTAAATCAAACATATGCTCATTAATGTAAGTTAGGTAGCTTGCAAATTGAGGTAACCATCCTATTAGGTCTTTGTTTCTGCCTGTTTCAAAACTTGCGTGCCAAGACACAAATGTGCCTGTGCTTCCTGTAAAGTCATGCATGGCGCCGAGCATATCTGTTGGCATTTGCATTGCATCTAATACATATTCAAAATGCGTTAAAGTATTATCTTCTGTTAGTGTGTGAATAGATACTTGAAAGGTTAGATGTTTATGTGGACTTAAACCATCTAATCTTGGGATAGCACTTGCATAGGTCTCATAATCTATAAAATGTAATGGAAATTTTAATTTATCTAATTCCCTTTTGATGTTAGGCTTATTTATTATTGGTTGCTCTTGTT
>NZ_JABDQL010000033.1 GCF_013042245.1 Winogradskyella sp.
TGCAGGTAAAATATGTTCTAAAATTTGCTTTACGACAGGAGTTCCACTAAAGTTTGTACTTTTGTTCATATCTCTTTTTTTGGTCGAAATGAAGATATAAATAAAGTGGGAAATCCTATATTGGAAAACCCACTTTTAAAATTTTTTATCGGACACTACTGAATAGAATATTAAACACTTATGAGTTAGCCCTTCGACAAGTTCAATAACTAAATTAAAGCGGTTAAAAATGATTAAGTTTATTTTAAGGAATATTTAGGTATTTATGAGTTTGTAGCGATACTTTCCATTCAGGATTCGCCATTACATAATCTACAATTTGCGGCATCATTTTATCACGTTTGCTCCACTCAGGTTGAAGATAGAGAATGCAATCATTGTTGACTTTTTCTGCTTGCTCTTCAGCAAATCTAAAATCATCCTTATTATATATAATGCATTTAAGTTCATTTGCTTTTGCAAAAACCTCTTCAGTCGGAAGTTTGTTCTTTTTTGGAGATAAACAAATCCAATCCCACTCTCCAGTAAGCTTGTAAGCTCCAGAAGTTTCGATATGTGTTTGCAAACCTTTAGCTTTTAATTGTGTAGTCAGTGGGTCCATATCCCACATCAAAGGCTCACCTCCAGTAACTACAATCGTATTACTGTATTTTGAGGCATTCTCAACAATATTTTCTGTTTCTGTTGGCGGATGCAGTTCTGCTAACCAACTTTCTTTAACATCGCACCAATGACAACCCACATCACAACCACCAATACGCACAAAATATGCTGCTGTACCTTTATGGAAACCTTCGCCTTGAATGGTGTAAAATTCCTCCATCAAAGGTAAAAGCAAACCTTTATCAATTAACTCTTGTCTTTCTCTTCTGGTCATAGCGGGCAAAGATACTTTAAAAGTTTGAAGTTATTTGGCTGCAATTACATCAATTTCTATACTAGCGCCTCCAGCTAAACCGGCAGCGGCAAAGGTAGTTCGTGCAGGTTTCTTTGTAAAATATTGAGTATAAACGGAGTTGAATGTTTTAAAATCATTAATATCCTTCAAAATTACAGTACATTTTACAACATCATCCAAATTAAGGTTATGGTGTTTTAATACGTCTTCGATATTTAAAATCACCCGCTTGGTCTCGGTTTCTATTCCGCCATCAACTAATTTTCCAGCCTTGTGGTCTTTTCCTATTTGTCCTGTTAAAAATAAAAAATCTTCAGTTTCAACTGCATCACTAAAAGGCACGTTAGCACGAGTTGGCTCGTGGGATTTATGAAATTTTATTTCAGAATTGGATGTGTTACATGATTGAAACATAACAGATAAAAGAATAAGAAAAACTAAGAGGTTTCTTGACATAAGTTTGATTTTTTTACTTGACTAAAATTACATTATTTTTATACAAATTTTGAGACAATGGGCAACAAAGACACTTTTGTAAAACATATAAAAGATGGCAATACATTTAAAGGCGATTTCATAACACTCGGCGCAGCAATGCTTGAGGGCGAAACAATGACAAATGCTTTTGTTAATGTACCGCTTAAAACAATGAATCGTCATGGTTTAATTGCCGGAGCCACTGGTACCGGTAAAACAAAAACACTTCAAGTTTTAGCCGAAAATTTATCCGAAAAAGGTGTCCCTGTTTTACTCATGGATATAAAAGGTGACTTAAGTGGTTTGGCACAACCAAGTCCTGGACACCCAAAAATTGACGAACGACATGAAAAAATAGGCTTACCTTTTGATGCAAAAGCATTTCCTGTTGAGGTGATGACACTTTCTGAACAAGATGGTGTAAGATTACGCGCCACAATTAGTGAGTTTGGTCCAGTATTAATTTCAAGAATTTTAGACGTTACTGAAACACAGGCTGGAATTATTTCGGTAATTTTCAAGTATTGTGACGACAATAAATTACCGCTCTTAGATATTAATGACTTCAAAAAAATTCTTCAATATGCTACCGGTGATGGCAAAAAAGAATTTGAAGAAGCTTACGGACGTATTTCAACAGCATCAACTGGAGCAATCCTAAGAAAATTAATAGAAATTGAACAACAAGGTGGCGACCTTTTCTTTGGAGAAACCTCTTTTGATACTCAGGATTTATTACGAATTAATGAAAATGGTCTTGGCTACATCAATATTATCAGATTGACGGATATTCAAGACAAACCAAAATTATTTTCAACATTTATGTTGAGTTTATTGGCTGAAATTTATTCGACATTCCCTGAGCAAGGTGATAGCGGGCGACCAGAACTTATAATGTTTATTGACGAAGCACATTTAATATTTAATGAAGCTTCGGATGCGCTTTTAAATCAGATTGAAAGTATTGTAAAACTAATTCGTAGTAAAGGTGTTGGCTTATATTTTGTAACGCAAAACCCAACAGATGTACCTGAAGAAGTTTTGGGTCAATTAGGGTTAAAGGTACAACACGCGTTAAGAGCATTTACTGCCAAAGACCGAAAGGCCATTAAACTGACCGCACAGAATTATCCGGATACTGATTATTACGATACTGCCGAAGTATTAGCATCTTTAGGAATAGGAGAAGCACTCGTTTCTGCCTTAGACGAAAAAGGAAAACCAACTCCACTCGCAGCAACAATGATGAGAGCTCCAATGAGTCGAATGGATATTTTAACCGAAACAGAATTGACAAAATTATTATTTGATTCTGAATTGGCTAAAAAATACAATAAAGAGATTGACCGCGAAAGCGCTTACGAAATGCTTAACAAAAAAATTAAGCAGGCCGAAGCCGAAGAAGCCAAAGCAAAAGCAGCTGAAGAAAAAGCGAAACTTAAAAAAGCAGAATCTAAACGAAAATCAACGTCTACAAGAAGACGTTCTTCTAGGCAAAACCCTTTACTAAAAGTATTGACAAGTCCTACTGTAATTAGAAGTGTTTTAGGGATTTTGACAAAAATGATGCGCTAATTACAAGTTTTAGAAATGTCAAAACATCTCATATTATGTTTAATATCTTTTGCTTTAATTTTTGGTTGTAAAAAAACACAAATCGAAAAAAACGTACAATTTAAGATAGGCCGAGATTTTGTTGGAGGTATCAATGACTCAACACAAGTTAAAGATTTAAAAGTGATTTTTGCTAATGATTCAATTGTAAACTATCAAGAAGACGATAGTTTTGTCGGCGGATTAAATGCTATTGATATTTTTGAAAAAAACGGCAACCCGCTACTTAGCGTTTTTCCTTATGAGGCTTTAGACTCCACTTCAATAATAGACTTTATTCAACTTAAGGACTCTAGATATAAAACTGAAAAGGGCATCTGTAACTTAAGCATATTTCAAGAAATTAAATCTGTTTACACTATTTCAGAAATACAAAACAATCTAAATACCATTAAAATTATAATAAATGAAATTGATGCAACTTTCGTTATCAATAAAAACGAATTACTAAGTACCTTTGATTTTGGAGTTAAAGTTGATACAACACAAATACCAAATGGTACAAAATTTTCATCATTTATCATTAATTTTTAAATCTAATCTGAATGTCAAATTCAAAAAAATATAAAATTCAAGATTCGCCATTTATTGTTCCAACAGATGACGGAAAGATTATAAAAGAACATTTTGGCAATGCTACAGATGGAAATTCTGAAATTAGCATTGCACATATGGTCGCACCAGCTGGCTGGTCAGAACCTTTTCAAACACCAGATTTTGATGAGTATACATTTATTATAAAAGGAAAAAAACAATTTATTATCGACGGTGAAACAATAATTCTTGAAGCTGGTCAATCTATTAAAGTAGAGAAAAACACTAGACTACAATATAGTAATCCATTTACTGAGCCGTGCGAATATTTAGCTATTTGCTTACCTGCCTTTTCAATGGATGCTGTTCACAGAGAAGATTAGTAAAAATGAGTAGTTTTATAATAAAATCAATCGGAAATGCACTAAATGCCTCAAGTTATATTTCTTCAAAGTATGCATCAAACAAGGCTTTAAAATTATTTGCAACACCAAGAAAAGGCAGCTATATCATTAAACAAGAAGAGGTTATAGACTCAGCAGTTGTCGAGACTTTGACTTATGAAAATTTAAATATCAAAACCTACAGATGGGCTGGTCGTAATAAGACTATTCTTTTGGCTCATGGCTGGGAAAGTAATGCATCTCGTTGGGAATATTTATTAGAAGATTTAAAAACTCAGGATTATAATATTATTGCTCTAGATGCACCTGCTCACGGAAACTCTAATGGTAATCAATTTAATGCCATTTTATATTCTGAATTTATAAATGTCGTTGTACAGAAGTTTCAACCTAATATTCTTATAGGTCATTCTGTTGGCGGTATGGCTAGTGTCTTTTGTTTGTATAATCATGATTTGCCAAGTATAGAAAAACTAGTGATTCTAGGAGCTCCAGCTCATTTTACAGGTGTGTTTTCGAGATATAAACAAATGATGGGCTACAATAAACGTATCTCAAAGGGTCTTGACACAATAGTTAAAGAGCGTTTTGGACAATCAGTAGATTATTTTTCGGCTGCAAACTTTACAAAAGATTTCAAAGCAAAAGGTTTAATCGTCCATGACAAGAAGGATAAAATTATTCCTTATGAAGATGCTTTGTTATTTGCAAACCGCTATAAAAATTCAAAATTAATAACCACTGAAGGTTTTGGTCATGGTTTAAAAGACAAGTCCTTAACACCAAAAATTATCAACTTTATAAATCAATAATATAAATTACAAATATGGAAAATTTCATAATTATAGGAGTTATAATACTAGTATTGTACCAAATATACGCAACTCACAAAAACGTTTCTAAGCTACTTAACGAGATTGAAATATTGAAATTAAAAATAGATGAGTTAAAAAATCCTAAGGAATAATTACCACATTCTTTATCGTACTTTTGCATCATGTCAGATACTATAAAACGTCTTAATAAATTTTTGAGCGAAGCAGGTTATTGCTCACGTCGTGAAGGTGACCGCTTGATTGATGCTGGTCGCGTAACCATCAATGATATTGTACCCAAAATAGGAACAAAAGTGGCAGAAGGAGACGTTGTAAAAGTTGATGGCGAAATAGTTGGCGGCCGTAAAGAGGCTTTTACATATTTGGCTTTTAATAAACCTGTGGGTATTGTTTGTACGACTGACACACGTGTTGAAAAAGATAACATCATAGATTACATAAACTATCCAAAGCGTATTTTCCCAATCGGACGTTTGGATAAGCCAAGCGAAGGTCTTATTCTTTTGACTGATGATGGCGATATTGTCAACAAAATTCTTCGTGCTAGTAACAATCACGAGAAGGAATATATAGTCACTGTAGACAAACCTATTTCTCAAACCTTTGTAGAGCGTATGGCTAGCGGTATATATATTGAAGAACTCGGGCAACATACCAAAAAATGTAAAGTTAAACGTATTGATAAGTTTACCTTTAGTATTATTCTGACCCAGGGTCTAAACCGACAAATCCGTCGTATGTGTGATTACCTCAACTACGATGTGCAAACCCTTAAGCGTATCCGAATAATGAATATAGAATTAGATGTGCCTCTAGGAAAATACAGAGAGCTAACTAAAGCAGAATTTGATGAATTAAGCCAGCTTATTAGTGATTCTAAAAAAACATTTGAAGCAAAAAACATTCGCAAAAACAGAAGAAAATCATGAGCAACTTACAACCATTTCATCTTGCTATTCCTGTTCATAATTTAGAACTATGTCGAAATTTTTACACCAATACCTTAAGTTTAGAAGAAGGTCGGAGTAGTAACCATTGGGTTGATTATAATTTTTTTGGGCATCAGTTGGTAATTCATTTAAAAGAGCAACCTCAAGTTGATGCGCCTACAAATTCTGTTGACGGTAAAGATGTCCCCGTACCTCATTTTGGAGTGGTTTTAGCTTGGGATACTTTTCATAAATTTGCTGTACTCTTAAAATCTAAAGGCATTACATTCATCATTGAACCTTATATAAGATTTGAAGGTAAAGTTGGCGAACAAGCGACCATGTTTTTTAAAGACCCAAGTGGTAATGCCTTAGAGTTCAAAGCATTTAAGGATATGAGTCAGTTGTTTGCTAAATAAAAATTAGTCTCTCTTTCTATGCTGCTCTCTTGCCAATAAAGTATTTTTCAATAGCATAGCAATAGTCATTGGTCCTACTCCACCAGGAACTGGTGTAATATAACTTGCTTTTTTACTTACGTTTTCAAAATCCACATCACCAGTAATATAGTAGCCTTTTTCAGAATCATCTGGCACACGCGTAATACCTACATCAATAATCACGGCATCATCTTTTACCATTTCGGCTTTCAGGAAATGTGGAATACCTAGTGCAGAAATTATAATATCTGCTTGTGATGTAATCTGAGTAATATTCTTAGTGTGGCTATGTGTTAGCGTTACCGTAGAGTTCCCTGGAAATCCTTTACGTCCCATTAAAATACTCATTGGGCGACCAACAATATGCGAACGACCTATTATTACAGTGTGCTTACCATCTGTTTCTACGCCGTATCTGTCTAATAATTCTAAAATTCCGAAAGGTGTAGCTGGAATAAAGGTAGACATGTCTAATGCCATTTTCCCAAAATTCATCGGATGAAAACCATCGACATCCTTATTTGGATTTACTGCCATTAACACCTTTTGTGTATTAATCTGCGGTGGTAGTGGCAACTGAATTATGAAACCATCAATATTATCATCGTTGTTTAATTCTTCAATTTTATCTAAAAGCTCTATTTCACTAGTAGTATTAGACATACGTACCATTGTAGACTCAAAACCAACACGCTCACATGCTCTGACTTTACTTCCGACGTAAGTTAAACTTGCTCCATCATTTCCAACAATAACTGCAGCAAGGTGTGGTACTTTCTCATTATTGGCTTTCATTTTATCAACTTCTGCCTTGATTTCGTTTTTAATATCGTTGCTGGTTTTTCTTCCGTCTAATATAGTCATGTCCTTGTGTTGTATAGTGTTGTGTTATTATGAGTTATTATTTGGGTTAACGTGGCATATTCTTCATCATTTGCATCATACGCTTTCCTCCGCCGCCTTGCATCATTTTCATCATTTTGCTCATTTGTGTAAATTGCTTTAAAAGTTGATTTACTTCTTGAACTGAAGTCCCTGAACCTTTGGCAATTCTTTTTTTACGGCTTGCATTCATTAAAGATGGTGTAGAACGCTCCTCTGGTGTCATAGAATGGATTATAGCTTCTATTCCTTTAAATGCATCGTCATCAATATCTACATCTTTCATCATTTTTCCAGCGCCTGGTATCATACCAATCAAATCCTTCATGTTACCCATTTTTTTGATTTGCTGAATCTGTTTTAAGAAATCATCAAAGCCAAATTGGTTTTTCGCAATTTTTTTCTGAAGTTTTCTTGCTTCTTGCTCATCGAATTGCTCTTGTGCACGTTCAACAAGTGAAACAACATCACCCATCCCCAAAATACGGTCTGCCATACGTGATGGATAGAAAACATCAATAGCTTCCATCTTCTCACCGGTACCAATAAATTTAATTGGCTTATTAACTACAGACTTAATAGAAATGGCTGCACCACCACGAGTATCACCATCTAATTTGGTAAGGATAACTCCATCAAAATTTAAGATGTCGTTAAAGGCTTTTGCGGTATTTACTGCATCTTGACCTGTCATTGAATCCACAACAAAAAGCGTTTCTTGAGGCTCAATGGCTTTATGAATATTAGATATCTCAGTCATCATAGCTTCATCTACAGCCAAACGACCAGCGGTATCAATAATAACCACATTATGTCCGTTAGCTTTTGCATAAGCAATACCTGCTTTAGAGATAGCTACTGGGTCATTATTTTCTCTGTCACTAAAAACCTCAACACCTATTTGGTCACCGACAACATGAAGTTGGTCAATTGCCGCAGGACGATACACGTCACAAGCAACTAACAAAGGTTTCTTAGTTTTTTTATTCTTGAGATAATTAGCTAGTTTACCAGAAAATGTTGTCTTACCAGAACCCTGTAAACCAGACATTAAAATAACGCTTGGATTACCTGAAAGATTTATGCCTTCAGCATCACCACCCATTAATTCAGTTAACTCATCTTTAACGATTTTAACCATTAACTGTCCTGGCTGAAGTGTAGTCAATACGTTTTGACCTAGGGCTTTTTCTTTTACGCGATTGGTAAAATCTTTAGCTATCTTAAAGTTAACATCGGCATCTAAAAGCGCTCGTCTAACTTCTTTAAGAGTTTCAGCAACATTTACTTCTGTAATACTACCGTGACCTTTTAATACGTGTAACGCTTTATCTAACTTATCACTTAAATTATTGAACATAATCTTTATTCTTATTTAACAAGTTGCAAATTTAAGAATTTACGACCGATAATCGAAGCTGTTATGCACACAATTTTAACTTGGAAGAAACAAAAAGAGTCGCTATAAAAGCGACTCTTTTCTACTGTAAACTAAAAAGGTGAAAGCGGTATATTTTTCTTTTATTAATTACAGTTTTGCTCCATGACAACAACTGAAGACTCACCGAACTTTTTAAATTCTAATCTATCTACATCACAACTAATTAAGCCCATATTACCGAATATGTCACTCAAATCATTATCATCAATATTTGTAAATCCTAAAATCAACTGTCCAGTAGTTGCACTTGGAAATACTAGCCAGTTAGCTTCCTCTGAAATATTAGTTGAAGTATTAGTTATAAACAAGTTCCCGTCTGGATTAAAATCAAAATCGTAGGCTATTAAATTATCATCTCCATTGAAGCTAACAATATTCCATATACAGTCCATTAAATATGTATTTACATCTTCTTCAGAACAAGGTGTTGTACAATCTTCTGTAATTAAGTCTACAGGATATATCTCAAATTCATCTGGATTATCTAATAACGTAATTCTAATATAAACAGTTTGAGGACTTGTTGTATTTTCGAAAGAAGTTGAATTAGGCAATGGGTTTGTTTGGTTTTCTGCTCCTTCTAATGATAAATAAAAACCTACTGATATTGAATTGTTACCAAAACAATCAGGCAAGGCTTCGTAAATATTGAATATGGCAACACCATCTCCATAATAATCACAAGATTCTAAAGATGTAGAAATTTGCTCGTCAAAACATTCAAAAGGATTGTTAGCATCACAATCTTGTTCTAAAATGATGTACATATTATCATTGGTAAATTTCAATCTATCAACATCACATTCGTAAAGTTTCCAGTAGCCATTTACTGCTTGGATATTTGGACCATTAACACCTTCAATATTTAAGAAAATACCTTCTGTTAAACTAACAACACTCCAAGTTCCTATTATTGGCTCAGCTCCAGGAACTGTTACAACTAAAACACCTTCTTCTTGGAAATCTAAGTCATAATCTACCAATTGTTCATTACCAGCTACGTCTACTGCATTCCAAATACAAGTTTGTAAATAGTCTTTTACCTCTTCAATATTACACTCAGCTTCATTGCAATCTTTATCTAGTTCTAAATTAAGACCGTTAAGTGTTATGTATAGTTCATCATCATCACATTCTGTGATTAACCACTCACCTTCAAGATCTTCTTCTAATCCACTCAAGTCACTTAAAACCACGTATGTTCCATTATCATCTTGAGTAACCGTCCAATTACCTGTGATAGGCTCTTGTAAGTCTTGACCTGTAATCTTTAGGCTAAGATCCTCATAAAAATCAATATATAAGTCGTCAAAGTCATTAAACTCATCATCGATTTCCCATACACACTCTTTTAGAGATGATTTAATTTCGTTAACATCACAATTTTCACAATCGTCATCATCACAATCATCATCTATAGCAGAAATGGCATCAGATAATTCCGTATTAGAATTTACTGTAATTGTTTCTCCACTTGCATATGCTAAATCTACAGGAAAGTTTAGTGCTACTAAGTTATTATTATCATCATCAAGGTCATCTAAAAATTCGTACAATGCTTCATTACTTCCTATGGAAATTGTATCTATAATTACAAATTCTGTATTTAATACTGAAAATGATATCGGATATACAAAATCTACACACTCTATTACATCGTCGTCATCTAAACAATTATCTAATAATGCCTCAAGCTGGTCATAATTTTCAATCATTGTTTCTGTGTAATCCGCAGAAATAATTGTAATAGGAAAAACAAAATCAGGAACTTCATCTTCGAAATTTTCTAGTAACTCTTCTAATTCGTCAAAACCATCTTCATTTTCAATAGTAATAGTAATATTACCCACAATAACAGTTACAGGGAGTTCTACAGAAAAGCAGCTGCTATTATCTAAGATATTATCATTAGAAACTGCATTAGCAGATGTTCTGAGCATGAGGTTAGACAATAGGGAATTAGCCACTATGGCTTCTTGGTCATCTGGATTAATAATTTCAACTGCTTCGTCTTGACATGAGGCAAAAAAAAGCATTGTTACAAACAATAAAAAACAGGATTTAATACAGGTTTTCATAATAATTGGTTTTTACTTATTTGTTATAGAACAGGCTTAATACTTTTTTCCCTACCCTAAGTTTTAATTTTTTAAATTTACCCTAATATAAATAGATATATGCCCAAAGCCATCCACGAGAATAGTTGCCAAGAACATTTGTATTCTGCACTGTTTAGAAAACACTCTAAAAACCTACATGACTTTCTGTATTACAAATTTGGGTCTCATCTTAACCCAAAGGATAAAGTGCAGGATGCTTTTATAAAGCTTTGGGATAACTGCAAAAAGGTTCCTCCAGAAAAAGCTAAAAGCTTTTTGTTTACAACAGCGAATAATTTAATGCTTAATGCAGTTGCACATCAAAAAGTTGTTTTGAAACATCATAAAAATCCTCGAAAAAATAGTACAAATGAATCCCCAGAGTTTATTTTAGAAGAAAAGCAGTACAGTGAAAAGCTACAGAAAGCACTTGAGAATTTGACAGAAGCACAACGTGTAGCTTTTTTAATGAATCGAGCAGAAGGTAAGCGTTTTAAAGAGATAGCAGAACTTTTGGACATTTCTGTAAAAGCCGTTGAAAAACGTATTTATGGCGCTTTAAAAAAATTGAGAGAGAATATTGATGAACTGTAGCTCTGATTTAGAAGTTAAGGAAAGGTAGGGAATTTTAAAACTTACTTGTTATATAGATAGAACACATAAAATGAATAGAGAAGAACTCATAAAAAAGTGGTTAGACCATAATCTAAATCCTGATGAGCAAAAAGCTTTTGAAGGGTTAGAAGATTATAAGGACTTAATAAGGCTATCTGAATCAGTTGAAGATTTTAAATCTCCAAACTTTGATTCTGAGGAAGTTTATGCTGAAATTAAATCTAGCCTAAAACCAAAGACAACTAAGAATTGGATTCGTTCTTTACTTAGAGTTGCTGCTGCACTTATTATTGGTTTCAGCCTATTTTATTACAATTCTACCCTAGATACGCAAATAGAAACATCAATTGCTCAAGAAACTACGGTGAGCTTACCCGATGCCTCTACTGTTGCACTTAACGCCCAATCTACACTTACTTATAATAAAAAATCATGGTCAGACAAACGTGAAGTTTTGTTGAATGGTGAAGCCTTTTTTAAAGTAGCTAAAGGCTCTAAATTCGATGTTATAACAACCGATGGAAAAGTAAGTGTTTTAGGTACACAATTTAATGTTGTACAACATGATAATTATTTTGAAGTTACTTGTTTCGAAGGTTTGGTTGCTGTTTCTTACAATTCAGAATCAATAAAACTAAAACCAGGCAATCGCTTTGCAATAATTGACGGCGTTATTAAAAATGAACTTGAAAGTCTACAAAAACCTAGCTGGCTACATAGTGAAAGTTCGTTTAAAAATAGGTCTTTAAAACATGTTCTTAGTGAATTAAAGCGTCATTATGATGTTACTATTGATGCTAGTAAAATAGATGTAGAGGAGTTATTTACAGGAACTTTTACTCACAAAAATTTGGATTTAGCACTACAATCAATAACCTCACCTTTAGGTATAGCTTATACTAAAAGTAACTCTGTTATTGTCTTAAAAAGTGAATAACCTAAAAAAACTTATTCTAATAATTATCATAGGATTATCGTTTCATTGTTTAGCCCAAACAAACAATGTCATGAAATCACTTACAGAAATTTTAGAACAACTTGAAATTAAATATGACGTAAGATTTTCTTACGCTGATAAAACTGTAAAAAACATAAGTCTTTCCTTTAATGAAAGTTTATCACTAGTTGGTGCTTTAAAATACCTAAAAGAAAAAACGGGACTCCAATTTAACAAACTTACTGACCGCTTTATTTCTGTTGAAACACAGAAATCAAAGTACAAACCAAACGATTATAGCTTACAAGAGCTTGAAGAGGTTTATATACAGAATTACCTTACCAAAGGCTTAGGTAAAACTATTGACGGTACGGTAAAAATTTCACCTCAAGAATTTGGAATTCTTCCTGGCTTAAGTGAACCAGATGTTTTACAAACCATACAAACCTTACCAGGTATAACCAGTATATATGAGCGTATTTCTAACATCAACGTTAGAGGTGGCACAAACGACCAAAACCTTATCCTTTACGAAGGTATAAGAATGTTTCAAACAGGTCACTTTTTCGGTCTTATTTCTGCATTTAATCCTTACGTAACAGAAAAGGTAGATGTTGCTGTAAATGGTACAAAAGCTAAATACGGCTCTGGAGTATCGAGTCTTATTAGTATAGAAAATTCAAATGAAATAAGTCAAAATTCTAAATCTGGCGTAGGCTTTAACTTATTAAGTATCGATGGGTTTTCAAAATTTCAGTTTTCAAAAAAAACAGAGTTACAAATTTCAGCGAGACGTTCATTTACAGATGCGCTTTTAACACCTACATACGATGCTTATTTTGAACGTATTTTTAATAACTCCGAACTAGGAAATAATCAAAGTGCAGAAACTCAACTGCAACAAAATGAGCAGTTCTTTTTTTATGATGCTAGTGCGAAGTTTTTGTATGACATTAATAAAAACTCAAAGATTAGTGCAAACGCCCTTGTTATTTATAACAGATTGGATTACGACTTAAATCCCTTAAATACAAATCAAACCGCATCAGAAAGTAGATTGAGTCAAAAAAGTTATGCAGGCAATATTAGTTATTATCAAAAATGGTCTGAGTCGCTAAATATGAATACGCAGCTTTATGTCTCTAACTACCGATTATTTGGCAGCAATTTAGTGCCATCCTCTTCCTTACAACTTCTTCAAGAAAATGAGGTTTTAGATATTGGAGCTCGAGTTGATTTTTTAAAAAATATAGACCAAAATCTAAAGATTAATTTTGGTTACCAGTTTAATGAAGTTGGCGTCACAAACTTAGAAGATATAAATAATCCTCGTTTTAGACGTTTTGAAAAAGAAGTCATCAAAACACACGGTATTTACAGTGAGGGAGAATTCACTACAAAATCAAAAAAAACATATCTACGTATTGGACTAAGAGGTAATTATATTGATAAGTTCAATGAATTTATTTTTGAACCACGTCTTGCTTTTTCTCAAAAGTTTTTACGCCATTTTGGTTTAGAAATTTTGGGTGAAGCCAAAAACCAGTCCATTACACAAATTATAGATTTACAACAAGATTTTTTTGGCATTGAAAAAAGACGGTGGCAACTAGCAAACTCGAATGACATTCCTATTTTAAAAAGTAATCAGTTTTCCGTGGGCTTAAACTACAAGAATAAAGGATGGTTAATAAGTGCAGAAGGCTATACAAAAAAAGTCTCGGGCATCAGTACACGGTCTCAAGGTTTTCAGAATCAATTTCAACGCGCTATAACTGTTGGAGACTACAATGTTAGTGGCGTAGATTTACTAATCAATAAACAACTAAAAAACTTTAGCACTTGGCTAAGTTATTCTTATAGTAAAAACGATTATGACTTTGAATTTTTAAATAACAATAACCCTTTTCCTAATAATCTTGACATAAGGCATATTGTTAGTTTTTCTTCAACCTATATAATTAATAATTTAAAATTATCAGCGGGTATTAATTGGCGCTCTGGTAGACCTTACACATTACCGTTAGGAAATCTGCAAGGCTTAAAAGAGATAACGTTTAACAATCCTAATACTGAACGTGTATCAAGTTATATACGCACTGATGTTTCAGCGCGATACGAGTTTCAAGTTGCGGATAATGTTCATGCAGAAGTTGGTGCTTCAATATGGAATCTACTCAACAACGAAAATAATATCGATAGATTTTTTACACTCGATTCTAATAGCAATATTATTCAGAATGATGAATTCGCTTTAAAATTAACTCCTAATTTTAGTTTCAGACTGAAGTTTTAATGCTTAAAAATTTTAGTCATCACAATAACATGCGGAAATGTTATTGATGCTAAAAATGAGAAAAACACTGCATAGAATAAATCAGATTCTTTTATCAAAAAATTAAAAAACAGAAAAAGACCTACAACCGATACTAGCCAATACAAAAAGGAAGACTTTACATAACTTAAGATAGATACTTTATTAACTTCTTTTGACAAAAATTTTATTTGGTCCAAAAGCGAAGGTAAAGAATGCCATATCACAAAATAAATAGCAAATGCCCATATTAAAGTTGCTGTTTTAAAAACAATAAAAAAGACAGTAAAGTTGAATAGCTCTCTAACAGGAGATTTTATGTAATTATATAGATAAGTAAAACAAATCATGAAAAGAGTACAACTTACTATTAATCCATACAGAAACAAATTAGAGCCAATATTTAAGGAAGTAATCTGAGAAATAATAGTAATACTTTCTTCACTGTTTGCATGTAACATGAGAAAGATTACAGAACAACCGTAGCTAATAAAAAGGACTTGTTTTATAAATACTATATCAGATTTGATATTATGAAAGTGTTGCTCTCCAAAATGATAACCACTTATCAATACAAATGACAAAAGAGTTAGCGATGGCACAAAATAGAACATTAGTGTACCTAATAACACTACAAAAACATATAATAGAAGCGTCTTATAAAAACTCAAATTTTTAGAAGAATAAACCTTTTTTATGATTTTAATATCATTTGCACCGTGCAATAAGCCAACTGAAAGAATAAAAAAACACGCCAAATATTGCTCTAAATTTTCAGGTAGATATACTGCTATCCATAGGCATAGAAAGGTAGTTACGATATTAAAATTTTGAATATTTCTCAAAATAAGTCCTTCAGATTATCTTTTTTTTTAAAATTTTCACAAAAATTTAAATATTATATGTTCAATCTTTTGTAAATTTACTTAAACAAAATAACTAATTAACAAAAATTATGAACAATTTATTACTTGCAATCGCTGACATTAGCAAAATGGCTACAGACGATTATGTTGGCTTTACTTTCTTTGTTGGATGTATGGCTATGATGGCGGCTTCGGCCTTTTTCTTTTTATCAATGAATAGCTTTGATAGAAAATGGAGAACTTCAATCTTAGTTTCTGGTTTAATCACTTTCATTGCTGCTGTACACTACTGGTATATGAGAGATTACTGGGCTTCATTCGGAGAATCACCAACATTCTTCAGATATGTAGATTGGGTACTAACAGTACCATTAATGTGTGTTGAATTTTACTTAATCCTTAAAGTTGCTGGTGCTAAAAAGTCTTTAATGTGGCGACTTATTTTCTTATCAGTGGTTATGCTAGTGACAGGATATTTTGGTGAAGCGGTACATACAACAGGAAACGGTCCTGCTTTATGGGGATTAGCTTCGGGAATTGCATACTTTGTTATAGTATATGACATATGGATGGGTGAAGCTAAAAAATTAGCAGTTGCAGCTGGTGGCGCAGTATTAAAAGCACATAAAACATTATGTTGGTTCGTTCTTGTAGGCTGGGCAATATATCCTTTAGGCTACATGGCTGGTACTGAAGGTTGGTATGATGGACTTGCCGGTTTGGGTTTAAATATGGATGTTATTTACAACATCGGTGATGCAGTAAATAAAATAGGCTTCGGCTTAGTTGTATATGGAGCAGCAGTTGCTTCTACATCTAATTCCCCTGCTGAAGCTTAAATTAGATTTTATTAGTTAGTAAATCGGTAAAAGACCACCTATTAGGTGGTCTTTTATTTTATACTTATTTGATAAAAAAGATAAATTTACAGACAACTAATCCTTTTATGGAAAAACAATAATTTATATTAATGCGAATCAAGAGTTAAATATTAGTGTTATAAAGGCTGCGGCTAATCGTCCATAAACATGTAGACTCAGTCCTTTAGTAGATCTCACCTTACTCGCTTTCTGTATATCTGATTTTTCAATA
>NZ_JABDQL010000037.1 GCF_013042245.1 Winogradskyella sp.
TGTTTTAGAATTAATCGTTCTCAATTTAAGACGAGTATCTTTCATAAAACAATTACAAGAATGGTAGAAAGTAAACCAATATATCAAAATCAATTAAAACAGAAACTAAACGTGTAACTCAAAAAAAGGATTTTGCGCCATAGCTTGACGTAAACCTTCTCTAACATTATCGTTACTTCGGTCCCAATTACCTACATTTCCAAAAACGTTGTATTTAAGGTCGGTTTTAAAGGCTAACTCGTTTTGAATGTAATAATTAATCGCTGGCGCAAAAGAATGTAACCAAGAGGTTAATTCCGCACTATAATCAGGTGCATTACCAGTTTCAACTCTATCAATACCTAAATAGCGACTGTCTAATCTTCCGATAGTTTGTCCTGTTTTGTCGCGTAACAATTCTTTCCAAAAGAAATGGTTTGGTACATCGAGGTTCTGTTTTAGTATTACATCTTCCGACAGACCTGAATAGTAGCTCATTTTCTTCGCAATAGCGTTTTGCTCACGGTCAGAAATAAAACCACCTTTTGCAATAGCAGGCATTAATTGATTAACTGCAAAATCTTCAGCGTTAGGCAAAATATCTAACAAATCTTTATTTTGTAGCTCGCTCGGTAGCATTTTATGATACCAAGCAGCAGCAGTATAATATGGTAGATTCAAGCTAGAAGATACTGGACCGCCAACACGAAGTACTTTATAATCTGCGGGCGAAACCATAATCACGCCGTTAAGATACATCCACTGGCTGTTTTGTAATTCGGACGCTAAGCCCATGACACGTGTACCTCCATAGCTTTCGCCAATAATATATTTAGGAGATTCCCAACAATTATTGCGAGTAACAAAAGTGTTAATCCAACTTGCTAAATATTTAACATCGGCATTAATTCCAAAAAAAGTTTTATCATCTTCATATTTACCATTTTTTAATTTCACTTTACGTGAATAACCTGTATTTACTGGATTTACAAACACGATATCCGCAACATCTAAAATAGAATTTGGATTGGTTTTTACACCATAAGGTTGTACTGGATATCCCTCATCATCAATATTTAAAACTTTTGGACCAGTATAAGCAATGTGCATCCATACAGAAGCCGAACCAGGACCTCCATTAAATGAAACAATTAAAGGTCTTTTATTGCCTTTATTATTGTTTGTACGTTTGTAATACGTGTAATACAAAGAAGCCATAACCTCGCCTTCAGTATTCCAAACTGGTTGAAAGCCAGTCATAGCCTTATAATTGATGATCTGACCTTTAATTTTTGTAGTATTTGTCGTTGTAATTATAGTATCGATTGGTATTTCTAGATTTTGAGAAAAACCTAAAACTGAAACAAATAATAGAGGGTATAAAAATTTGTAAGACATAAGTTATTTTTTTAGAAGCCTAAAAATAACTAAAAGCCCTCAAAAACGCCTAATCCAAAAAGCGCAAAATCATATTTTACTGGATCATTAGCATCAAGACCTCGTAAGCTCTTATCTAATTCTGCCAATGCCTTACCATCATTTTGTTTTCGTTTTAACAAACCTAATTTCCTAGCCACATTTCCCGAATGAACATCTAGCGGACAGCTAAGCAGGGAAGGAGAGAGGCTTTTCCAAATACCAAAGTCTACACCGTTATTATCATTCCTCACCATCCAACGCAAAAACATATTTATACGTTTAGCTGCTGAATTTTTTATTGGGTCGCTTACGTGTTTTTTGCTTCTTTCTAAGTGCTCAATCTCAAAAAATATTTTTTTGAAATTATGGATGCTGTTTTGGAGTGAATCCTTATCAGCATGTTTTGCAAATACAGTTTCTAATCCATTATGTTTTATGTAGATGTGCTTTAAACTTGTAACAAACTGAAAAAAATCATAACCATTAAAGGTCCGGTGTACAAAAGGTAATAGTTTTTCTAAGTCTGCCCCTTGATGATTCATCACAAACTCATAAGGTGAGCCATCAAGAAATTCAACCATTCTATTGGCATTAGTAATAATACTTTTACGATTTCCCCAAGCTATTGTTGCTGTTAAAAATCCAATAATTTCAATATCTTCTTTTTTTGAAAATATATGAGGTATCTGTATAGGGTCGCTTTCAATAAATTTAGGGTTATTGTAGAGTAGAACCTTTTCGTCGAGAAATTCTTTAAGTTCTGATTTTTTGAGTTTCAAATTATGCTAATTAAAAAGCGAAGTTAACAACCAATCATTAATAAATATAATTATGGGCTATTGAACTTTTGTAATTCAAAAACTAATTTCGCATATCAATCGATAAACGCAATTGAAACTGAGTTTATATTTACGTTGGCAACAATTTGAAAATGATTCGTATTTGGTGTATATTTACATCAAATAAATAAATTATGGCAAGACAAAGCATAACATTCACAAAGCCAAACGATGAATGGCTTAAAACTCAAGTGGATAAAAAAGAGTATTCAAGTAAGAGTGAACTCGTAAATGACTTAATTAGACAAGCACGAAAACAACAAGTTGAAATTAACTGGATTCGCGCTAAATTGGATAAAGCCGAAAATAGCGGTTTTACAAGTGAAAGTAAAAGTGAAATTTTGACTCAATCAAAGTCTTTGCTTAATGACTAAATATAAATTATGTAATGAAGCGAAAAATGATTTTATACGAATTCATCATTATGGTATTAAAAAATTTGGAATGATTCAAGCTGATAAATATTTTGAATTATTGTTGTCCGATAAAACTCAAAAGTAGCACAAAAAGGTATTCCAACCCCAGTAAAATGGTTTGTTTTTTAGGATTTTAAAATAGTAAGCCCCCTGTTACGTTAGGTGAACTCCATAGCTAGTTGTTCTGCTATTTCCTCTGGTGTTCCTTTATTCGCTTTCAGGTTTAATACCTCGAGGCTTGCCTCGTTAATTATTACTATTTTGTGACTCGATGTCACAGAATAGTAAATATATCCATAAAAGTCATAATGTTACAGTTTTACTATATCAT
>NZ_JABDQL010000040.1 GCF_013042245.1 Winogradskyella sp.
TTTTAAAATTATAGTGAAGATGAAATTTAGAAGAATTATGAAGCAAATCGACAATAAAAAGTTTGTAGAAACTGAAAGTCTTGCACTAAAAGTGCATAGTTTCAACTAACGAATGAGACCAATGAAACTTTTAATCGTAACCGTTGTAGAGGACTATCAGGATGATGTCATACAGCTCTTTAAAGATGTAAAGATTAAAGATTTTAGCGAATCTGATATTGATGGCTATAAAAATTCGACATCGTTATTAATGACCTCTAGCTGGTTTCCTAGCAAAAAAGGAACTGCAGATTCCAGATTTTTTTTTTCATTCACAGAAGAAGCCAAATTTGATAGCGCATTTAAACTAATTAAGGAATTTAATGAAAGGCTAGTAACCTATAATCCCATAAAAGCTATTGTGATTCCTATTGAAAAACATATAAAACTCTTAATTATGAAAAATAGAATTGTTAGAGGTGTAGCAGGCAAGTTAATATTGGTTAGTTTGTTATTAGCAATCTATGTCAATATAAATTGGCTTTGGTTCACGACGTTTGTTGGTGTAAATTTGTTACAACCCTCAATAACCAAGTGGTGCTTAATGGATACTATTTTAGAGAAAGTCTTTAAAGTGAAAGATTAAGTACTTTGAAAAATAACCTTTAATGGAAAACAATAAGGGAAAAGACCAGAAGGACAAAGTGAGTTTCAAGAACACATCAGAACTCTTGTTTGCCATTTTTTGTGGAACCTTTCTAATTATAGGCTTTTTTATAGAAAAATTCACTGACTTACAGCAATGGCTTTCTTTAGCAAGTTATCTTGTAGGTTATTTCTTCGGAGGTTATTTTATTACTGTAGAGGCATCAAAAAAAATTATCAAAGGAGGCTTTGATATTGATTTTTTAATGATTGCCGCTGCAGCTGGTGCTGCATATATTGATAGTTGGGCGGAAGGTGCGCTTTTGTTATTCCTTTTTAGTTTAGGACACGCTTTAGAACATTATGCCATGAATAAAGCTAAAACATCTATTCAAGCGCTAAATAAACTTTCTCCAAAAACTGCACTTATTAAAAAAAATGGAAAGCATGAAGAAATAGCTATTGAAAGTTTAAAATTACAGGATATAATTATTGTTAAGCCTAATACAAAAATAGCAGCAGACGGTGTTATAATAAAAGGAAGCAGCAGTATAAACCAAGCACCAATAACAGGTGAAAGCATACCCGTTGACAAAAAATGCATTGAAAACACGACTAACCTACCAGAATTTAACAACATTGATAAAAAACATATTGTATATGCAGGCACAATTAATGGCAATAGTAATCTTGAAGTTTTAGTGCTAAAATTGAGTGAAGACTCTACCGTTTCACGATTAATAAAGATGGTTAGTGAAGTCGAAACCCAAAAATCACCAACACAGAGACTAACCAAAAAATTTGAAAAATGGTATGTTCCAGCGGTAATTATAATTGTTTTCTTGTTATGTTTTGCACATTTAATTATGGATGAAACATTTAACACAAGCTTCTATAGGGCTATAACTGTATTAGTAGCAGCTAGTCCTTGTGCATTGGCTATCTCAACTCCAAGTGCTGTTTTAAGTGGTATTGCTCGAGCTGCCCAAAAAGGTGTGCTCATAAAAGGCGGAAAAGCCTTAGAAAATTTAGGTGATCTTACAACTATTGCTTTTGATAAGACGGGTACTTTAACCGAAGGAAGACCTAAACTTACTAATGTAGTTCCAATACATAATTTTAACGAAATAGAGTTTGTTAGAATAGTACTAGAAGTAGAAAGCCTAAGTAATCATCCACTTGCGAAAGCTATAGCTAAGGATATAAAAGCACAATATAATATTGAAACTCAAAATAATGCTACAGACGCTAATGAAATACAAGGTAAAGGAATACATGCACTATACAATGGACATGATGTTTTTATAGGAAACTCAAAATTGATGAAAGAGACAGGTTTAGAAGTAGATAAACTAGTAATCGCTAAGAAAAAAAGTCTTTTAAATTTGGGGCAAACCGTCATGCTCGTGGCCTATAAAAATAAAATTATAGGTTTAATAAGTGTTATGGATTTACCGAGAGAAACGGCTGCCGATACCTTAAAACAACTAAAAGAAATTGGAATTAAACATATGGTAATGCTTTCTGGAGACCATCAAAATGTAGGTAATGCTATTGCTAAACAAATAGGACTTAATGAAGTAAAAGGAAACTTACTGCCAGAGGAAAAAGTAGCCGAAATAAAAAAGCTTATTAAGGACTACAGTAAAATTGCAATGGTTGGTGACGGTGTCAATGATGCACCTGCAATGGCTTTAAGCACGGTAAGCGTTGCTATGGGAGCTGCTGGTAGCGATGTAGCACTAGAAACAGCAGATGTAGCTTTAATGTCTGATAAAATTGAAAACTTACCTTTTCTAATAGGTTTAAGCAGACAATCTAAACGTACCATAAAACAAAATATATGGATAAGTTTAGGAGTTGTAGTTTTATTGGTGCCAGTTACCATATTAGGGCTTACAAATATTGGTTTAGCCGTTGCTTTTCATGAAGGTTCAACAATTATTGTAGTCTTAAATGCATTAAGATTACTGCGTTATAACTTGAATTAAAAACTTGTTTTCTTTCTGTTTCTTACAGGGCTAAATCATTGAATATATTAAGATGAAAACTGACATCAATCATAGATAATGATACCGGTGTCTATTATTTTTATACTAATGATTAAAAGACTGTTAACATTCAAAAATTACAATATTGCCGATTGGTTTTCATTCTACAGAATCGCAGCAGCACCGTTTCTGTTGGCTTTAATTTGGTATGATCTTAGAATAATTTTTAGTTGGTTATTACTTGTAAGCTATTCTACCGATGCCATAGATGGCTATTTGGCCAGAAAGCTAAATATAGTAAGTCCTCGTGGCTCTCAACTCGATTCTTTCGGCGACCAAATAACACTTAGTGTAGGTTTATTTGGTTTATTTTATTTTGAAAACGAATTCATTATAACCAATCTCACTTTAATTCTTATTGCTTTTATACCCTATTTTATTCAAATGTTTATTGCTTATTTTAAATATGGTAAAGCCACGGCGTTTCATACCTATTTAGCCAAGTTATCTGCTATATTGCAAAGTATATTTATTCTTTACTCATTGTTTTTTTCACCAGAATATATTCTATTTTATATAATGATTGTCGTGGGCATCCTAGAAACTATTGAAGAAATTACTCTTATTTTTATGTACGATGAATGGGTGTCTGATGTAAAAGGTATCTATATGGCTTTAAAAGACAAACGACGTCTAAAAAAAAGCGATTCAACTCTATAAAATCAGGTCATGCGAAGCTATTCACTTTTCACTATTTTGTTGTTATGCTTAGCTATTTTTTTAATTGACCTAGCTGCATTTTATTGGTTGCAATCCATAACCCAATTTATACCCTCTAAGGGTTTAAAATTAGCAATCAATATTGCATTTTGGGTATTTACTATTGGGCTCATCACTGCAATCATTATCCTAAAAGTAAAATTGGATGATATTAATCCTACCCGTAAACATTTACTCATATCTTCATTTTACGGACTAACTGTTTCGTCTTTCATTCCCAAACTTATTTTTGTTATCGTCATTAGTGTGTTGTACTTCACCAATTTTATGTTTTCAGAAACTGAATCTTTAATTATTGTACCAATTGTTGGCTTGTTCTCTGGGTTTCTGCCATTCTTTGTTATTGCTTATGCTGTTTTTAAAGCTATTTATCATTTTAAAATTTATCATAAGAATATAAAGTTCAACCATTTGCCTACTGCCTTTAATGCCTTTCGGATTGTGCAAATCTCCGATTTACATTTAGGTAATTTCAATTACCGTTATAACATTTTAGAACGTGCTGTTAAGCTTATTAATAACTTAAAACCAGACTTGATTTTCTTTACCGGAGATTTAGTCAACAACTATGAATGGGAACTAAGAGGTTGGCAAGAAGTATTAGAAAAATTAGAAGCCAAACATGGGAAATTTGCTGTTTTAGGAAACCACGATTATGGCGATTACAGCCAATGGGAAACCAAAAAAAATAAACAGGATAATTTTGAAAACATTAAAGATTTCTTCAATAAGATTAACTTTAAACTTCTCTTGAATGATTCAGAAATCCTTGAAAAGGACAATAACAAGATAGCCATTGTAGGTGTTGAAAATTGGGGGAATCCACCTTTTAAGCAATATGGGGACTTAAAAAAAGCTTTAGTATCTAGTCAAAATACACCATTCAAAATACTACTTACCCATGACCCAAGCCATTGGCAAAAAGAAGTTATTGAGCAAACAGATATTGCCCTTACCTTCTCTGGCCATACTCACGGTATGCAAGCTGCCATCAATGTTGGTAAAAAACAATGGAGTCCTATAAAATATAAATTTGAACACTGGGCGGGATTGTATAAAATTGGGCAACAATACCTATATGTCAATCGTGGTTTGGGTTGGTTAGGATTTCCTGGTCGGTTAGGTATGCGACCAGAAATAACACTCTTAACTTTGGAGTGTACAAACTGATTTATATCATTTCAATTTAAGCTTATGATTTTTATCTTCATTTAAAACATAAAGTATGTCTGGAAGAAAGAAGCTCTTACTATTTTTTTTGTCTTTAATTGCAATTCTTTTATTAATATCTATATGGTATAATTATAATTATTCCATGGAGACAGCTGAAGAATTCAAAGTAAATTCACCAGAATTAAGCCGCAAACTACTTATTGCTACCCAAGGCAGTGAATTTAAAGACGAAGTCACTAAAGGTGTTGTAACTCATTTTAAAAATGATTCTGTTTTTATCAAAGTCATTGACGTCTCATCATTAAAACTTATTAACCCAAAAGATTATACAGCGCTAGTTGTAATACATACTTGGGAAAATTGGAAAGCTCCAGAAGATGTAGAACTATTTATCAATAGGACTAAAGAAAATCTAAATAAGATAATTGTATTAACTACTTCAGGTGAAGGTTCATATAAAATGGAAAATGTTGATGCCATTACGGGTGAATCGAAACTAGATAACACAGATACCTATATCAATGAGATTCTTAAACGTCTTAATCCAATTTTAACTCCTAAGTCCATATAATCATGATTCAAAAACTCGACAACTCCAAATGCAAATTATTATTAAGTCAAAATTACATCGGTCAACTTTCTTACATTTTTAACGACAGGCCGTATATTGTACCAATCACTTATTTCTACGACGCACTCCAAAATGCTATTATCGGCTATTCTGGTAAAGGACATAAAATAAGAGCCTTACGCATCAATAGAGATGTAGCAGTAGGAGTTTATGAAGTGGATTCTGTAAACAATTGGAAATCTGTTTTAGTACAAGGTAGTTATCGCGAATTTGAAGGTAGTACCGCAAAAATTAATCTTCATAAATTCTCTGAAGGTGTCAAAGAAATTATAAGTAATAAAGAAGGAAAAAACTTGAAATACATCAGCGAATTTTCAAGTAAAATATACAAAGAAGGACCACCAATTGTTTTTAAAATTGATATAGAAGATATCATCGGTAAGGAAAGAAAGTATATCTAATTATAAATAACTGTATATCCTTAAAGTGTAATAATCAGAATGTATTTGTCATTTCGAGCGACAGTCGAGAAATCTAAGTTTCTGATTTGCAAGACATTTCGACTTTAGTTTATGCTGAGCACAGTCGAAGTACTCGAAATGACAGAGAAATCATTATATTTTTCAATTTATGATTAAAAAAGGATAATCAATTAATATTATTATGCGTTATAAAATAATAACTACTACACTTCTAATTTCAATTATCATTTCGTTTAGCTTTTTCAGCTTGGCGTTCTAACTTTCTAAAATAACTACGTGTTAAAAAATTATGCTTTAAAGCTTCCATGTTCTGGTTGAATTTATCTGTACCTTCATTGATGTTTTTGAGTGTAGATTTTAAACTATTAACCAAAGACGTATCGTTTAACACATAGTTTAAAGCGCCTTCATTAGATTGAATGTCAGTAACCACAGTATTTGCATTTTTAACTAAGTTTCCAATTTCTAGACTTGAGGCTTCAAGATTAGCAACAACCGTTTTTAGTTTCTGTCCAGATATGGTATCATTAATAAGCAACCCTAAAACCGTTTCATCATTGGTTTTTATAGCTGTAAGAAGTGTATTTAGCTCATTAATGGATTTTGAAGCGCCATAACTCGCCATTTTGAAATTTTTAATCGATTGCTTTAAATCCTTAGCCATTAACGTATCGTTGAGCAATACGCCAAGCGTGCCTTTTCCTTCTATCATAGCATTAGTTATTTTTAGAAGGTCTGAACTTAAAATCGCTATATTTTCTGAACTTGAACCTAACGTGCTTAATATATCATCTGTACCTATCTTGCTGTATGATTCTATGATATCACCATCTTCAATTACTGGCGTATTACCATTTTTTCCAGGTACAATATTTATAATCATATTACCAACTAAACCATCGGAACCAACGGCTGCAATAGCATCAATTTTAATGTGTGATAATATTTTTTCTTCAATGGCCATATCTACTTTTATTGTAGAATCGTTTATCATAGAAATATCTTTAACCGTACCAATATCGATACCCGAATAACGAACATTATTACCCTTTTGTAAACCGTTTACATTCTGAAAATAGGCACTAATTGTAAAGGTTTTCTCAAACATATTTTGGCGTTGCCCAATAAAATATACAGCTGTGACAAATAACAGCGTACCAATAATAACAAAGATGCCGAGTCGTATTTTTTGTGCTTCTGTAGTTTTCATTTTGAAACTTATATTTTCATTTCCAAATCATAGGAAACATTGATTTACTGTTTAAAAAATGCCATAATCTTAGGGTCTTTTGACGTTGATAATTCTTTGAAAGTTCCAACAGCATAATCCACACCGTCAATCAATAATATCATACGTTCGGCAATCACTCTGGCACAATCCACATCGTGCGTTATAATAAGTGATGATGTCCCGTATTTTTCCTGAATATCTTGCATGAGTAAAATTATTTCTTTCGCTGTTATAGGATCCAAACCACTTGTAGGTTCGTCATATAAAATTATTTTTGGTTGTAGAATTAACGTACGTGCCAAAGCTACACGTCGTTTCATACCACCAGATAATTCAGAAGGCATTAAATCTATTGCATCTGCCAATCCTACGTTTTCCAAAGCTTCTATAACCAAAACATTGGTGTCCGTTTGCCCATCAAATTTTTCAGAGTGTCTACGCAAGGGAAACTCTAAATTTTCGCGCACTGTCATAGAATCGTACAAAGCGCTTCCTTGAAACAAAAAGCCAATATCAGCTCTGAGAATATCCAAGGTTTCTTGGTTTAACGTTGTAATATCATTTCCCATTACTGAAATAGAACCACTATCAGCTTCCATCAAACCCACCAAGCATTTTATCATTACCGATTTGCCTGAACCTGACTTACCCATAATGACTAAATTTTCTCCTTTATGTAAAGTCATATTAAAGCCATTGAGTACATGGTTATCTCCAAAACTCTTATATAAATCCTTGATTTGAAGAACAATTTCTCTCTGTTCAATATTTTTAGCTTTGGATAATATGTTTTTTTCTTCAATCATAATTCATAAAAAATATCAGCAACAAAAACAGCTATAAAGTCAATAATAAACAATAACAAAGAAGTGAAAACCACTGCAGAATTTGCGGCTTTACCAACACCGGCAGTTCCTTTTTTACAATAGTAGCCTTTGAAGCAACCTACCAAACCAATAGCAAATCCAAAGAAGAAGGATTTTATGGTGGCTGGCACAATATCACCAAATTCCAAGGCATCAAACACTTGATTAAAATACAGTGTAAAGGATACATTCCCTTTGAGATTTTCAACTAAAAATGAGCCATATAAAGCAATTGCGTCTCCTACAATAACTAACAAAGGAATCATTAGTGTGGTTGCCAAAATGCGAGTAACCACTAAATATTTAAATGGATTAGTACCTGAAACTTCCATCGCATCAATTTGCTCGGTTACGCGCATAGAACCCAATTCTGCTCCTATACCAGAACCTATTCTACCAGCACAAACCAAAGCGGTAATCATGGGTCCAATCTCACGTACAATAGAAATACCAACCATAGATGGTATCCATGATACAGCTCCAAATTCTAAAAGTGTTGGACGAGTTTGTAAAGTCAATACCAAACCAATTATAAAACCCGTAATAGCCACTAACAACAAAGAACGGTTACCCATGCTATAGCATTGCCGTAACAGCTCTTTGTATTCAAATGGTGGTCTTACTGCTTCTTTAAAGTAACGCCCAGCGAAATAAGATAACTCTCCTATTTCAATAAAAAATCTATTGAGTTGACCTCCTATACTTTGGATACTTAACATGATTAACAGCTATTGCTACCCAAATTTAGAGGAATTAACTCGCTCCTAAAATGATAATAATCACCTAAAACCCAGATATAATCTATATAAATAGCAAGTGTGTCCCTTCATGGTCAGCGCGATTGTAAAAATCACCAATGGTTAAAATACCATCTAAATCATCAATTAGGTCTTCCTCATTAAGATGAAACATGACTATCGCTAACTTACATCCCCAAAGTTTACACCCTGAATCGGATAGGATTTCCAGAAACTCAGCTACTGGTGGCATGTCTAGTTTTTCCATCTCTTTTTTATCATTTTGGTAGCTAAAGCTTCAACTCCTGGAAGGCCACCAAGCATTGTTGGTATGTGCATTGCAGGATTACCAACAGCAGCTACATGCAAATGTTCTAGCTTCTTCTTTTGATTGGCTTCCAAACCAAAAGAATGTAAAAAATATTTCAGATTCTATACCTTACGTTCGTGCGCCGTTTGCCATAATAAAAGCTGCATAGACATTTTAAATCGTCGCTTTTGAAAGGATAAAAAGCATTTTTTTGACTTTAGTACTCATAATTTCATGTTTTTTAGGTTTTAGATACAACTTTTAGGTTTTGGAATACCTGCAATCAATGTAGATTTTTTTAATGATCCACCTCGGAAAAGCGCATAGAACTCCTTTATATTTATGACTCCACTTTTTTTAATACCTCTAATAGACAGTGGTTCTTTTTTATGATACTTATCTTGTAGGTACTCAACAACTTCCCAATGCTTTACAATTAGTACAACGTCACATTCGCCTGCGAGACACTCACAAATTTCCCTGTCCCACTGTTAAAGTCTAATAGATAGCCTTCTTCGTTAACATCTATTTTTCTATTTGCGATTAGCTTTTTCAGGGTTTCTAAAATTGAAATGATTATTGTAGGTTATACTTATAGTTCTAATCCTATTAATGAAGATGTTGCCTTTTTTAATATTCCGGCAACTGCAATTATTAAAAATGCTTTTCAGTTTGGGTTAAGTTACGAGTTGTCGGACAGACTTAATTTAGACGGTGTATTTTATTACGGATTTAGTGGTGATGCTACCGAAGGTCAGATATTAAATCCTCAAGCTGTAACACCAACGAATCTGTTTGGAGCCATTCCTGGTACTACTGTTTCTTATGATATGACAGCATTTATGATTATGGTTGGTGTTAATTATAAATTCAAAAAAAAGGTCGATGACTAAAATTTTACGTTGATTTCTTATTTCACAAATCAACCTTTTTTAAAGTGTGGTGATATTAACTGTTTAGTTTTACAGGTTGTATTACCATACTAACTTTTATAATAGATAATTTGCAGTTTTTAATGTAATTTTAAAATCTTTAAATCTAAAAAAAATCATGACTGTAGGCTTAGTATTATCTGGTGGAGGTATGCGAGGTATAGCACATATTGGAGCCATAAAAGCGCTCGAAGAATACAAAATTCCCATAACTCACGTTGCTGGTAGCAGTGCTGGTGCTATTGTAGGCGCATTTTATGCTTATGGTTATGACTATGAAAAAATTTTAGAATTTTTTGAAAGTGTTCAGTTATTAGATATTACTAAATATGCCATTAATAAACCTGGCTTTATAGATGCTGAAAAATTTTATAATAACTTTAAATCCTATTTAATTGAAGATAGTTTTTCGGCATTAAAAAAAGAACTCTACATCACTGCTACTAATATCCTGGACGGAAAGCTCAATGTTTTTAATAAAGGAGAACTCATTAAACCTCTTATAGCATCATCAGCAATTCCTGGTGTCTTTGCACCTGTAGAAATAGATAGCAGCTATTATGTTGATGGAGGTGTGTTGAATAATTTTCCGGTAACTCTTTTAAAACCAAAATGTGATATTATTATTGGTGTTTATGTTAATGGTTACCAAACTATTGACATTAAACATTTAAAACACTCCCATAATGTGATTGAACGTGCTTTAAAACTAAAATCAGTTAAAGAAGATATGGTGAAATTTGAATACTGTGATGTGATTATACAACCAGAAGGGTTAGATAAATATGGAACTTTTGATAAAAAGAACAGTAAAGCCATTTTTAAATTAGGTTATGAAGCAGCAAAAAATGCGTTATTAAAAAGCAATACTCTGAAAGCCAAGTTTGACTTAAAAATCAATTAAACTGATACTCGTCATTTAAAATCTAGAAAGCATCTGCTAAATTTAAGAGTCTTTAAGC
Source organism: Winogradskyella sp. (assembly GCF_013042245.1). Classification (GTDB taxonomy): domain Bacteria; phylum Bacteroidota; class Bacteroidia; order Flavobacteriales; family Flavobacteriaceae; genus Winogradskyella. Next base: position 10,660 of record NZ_JABDQL010000040.1, read on the forward strand.
TTAAATAGATGCGAACAACAGTACATATAAAAAATCTAGAGTGTTGTGGTTGTGCAAAAACCATAGAAAACACCTTATCTAAAATTAAGAATGTTTCAGAAGTTATTGTAGACTTTAATAAAGAAACTGTGACTTTTAATTTCCATACGAAGCATGATTTTGATATGGTTAAATACGTACTATCGAGAATAGGTTATCCAATAGTTGGAAAAGAGAGCCGACTAATTAACTAGGGTAAGTTTTTACTTTTTAAATCATCAAAGAATAGACAAATGCCTAAATTAAACTTTCTATTAATACTAATAATTTTATTCTTTTTTGCACTGAATTTTTGCTGCCCTAAAGAAGAAAGTCTAGCTTCGGCCTTAAATTATTCAAATTCAAATTCAAATTTAATTTCATTTAATAGTACTGTTTTAGATTCTATCTTTATAAACAGAGATGTGAAAATTAGTGAGTATTTTAAGTACATAGACTCAATTGTATTTAAGTATGATTCTCTTACCAATTATCATTTAACAGAACACTTATTAGTTAGATCTAACCCATGGATTATTGACACACTTAAGAATACTGATTATTACCACATGAAAGCTAAAGATTCATTTGTTTATAATCAAAAAGACATGATTGCTTTACCAAAGGCCAATTATATCCTTATAGTCGATTCTCTCGAAGCTAAACAGATGTTTAATTCGTTTAAAAAAACCATTATAGATATTAATATCCCTGAATACAAACTCCGAATCTACGAGGACGCCACAAAGCGCTTTGAGTTTTTAGTAAGAGTTGGTAGAGATGAAGAAAAATACCTTGAAATGTCTGGTAGAATTCAGGACTTAAAAACTAAAACTGGAGAAGGTTGTATTGTAAGCTATAATAGGAATCCAAGATATGTGAATCCTATAAATAATCATGAATACTTTGTTACCAAAAGAGATGATGACAGTATTACCAAAATGCCTCAAATACCATTTATAGAAACAGAAATTAATGGTGTTAGAAACGGACAGTTAATTCATCCTACAACTAATCCTGTGACGTTAGGTAAAGCCTATTCTAATGGTTGTATAGGCACTAAAGAATCTGATGCTTGGGTCATATACTATTATGCTCCGATTGACACCAAAGTAAAAATTAGATATGATTTATTTCATACCAATCAAAAAGGTGATACGCTTTTTTTTAAAGATATTTATAACTATTAAGAAGGTAGATTAACTTATATTCTTACGCCGTCAACTCATTTTCTGTCTCTTTGCCTTGACTCCAACAATCTAAATTATAAATTGTGGTCTCGGCTATGTTTGTCAAAGCCTCATTGGTTAAAAATGCATGATGCCCAGTAATTAAAACATTTGGCAAGGCATTCAATTCTATTAGAAGTGAATCATCAGGGACGCTAACAGAACGGTCTTTAAAGAATATGTTTTTTTCGTTTTCATAAACATCCATTCCAAGAGCTCCAATTTTTCTGCTTCTAAGTCCTTTAATAATATGTGAGGTATTAACGACGGCGCCTCTAGCTGTATTAATAATTATCGTGCCTTCTTTCATTTCAGATATCAAATCTTCATTTATGAGATAATGTGTGTCCGAATTTAAAGGCACATGTAAGGAAATCACATCTGAATTTGCACACAAATCTGCCAACGATACATACTGTAAGCCATAGTTTTTTTCTAAACCTATGTTTTTGTCTATATCATAACCTAAAAGTTTACAACCAAAGCCGTGCATAATCTTGCACATCACGGCTCCTATCCTACCTGTTCCAATAATTCCAATGGTTTTATTATTTAAATCATAACCAACCAAATTATCTAAATTAAAATTATAATGTCTAACCCTAGCGTTAGATTCTATAAGTTTTCTATTGAGTGTTAATAGCAATGCTACAGCATGCTCAGCTATAGCGTGAGGGGAATATGCTGGCACATTGGCTACCTTAATTTTAAGTCTTGATGCTGCTCTTAGGTTAACATTGTCATGACCAACTGAACGCAGTGAAATATACTTAACCCCAAAGTCTTTGAGCTTTTCAATAGTTACAAAACAAGCTTCATCTGCCGAAAAAATAGATATAGCCTCATATCCAACCGCTTTCATGGCTGTAGCAGATGATAGTGCTTCTTCGGTAAACATCACTTGATGTTTTGTCTTATTGGCTGCTTCTAAAAACGGGATTTCAAATTTTTTGGCACTGTATACGAGAACTTTCATGTGTATATATTTATTGTTTTTTTTAAGGGTACATGCTGTTCGCTATTAATCATTCCTTTAGGTGATAATATGTTTAGCATACGCGTTTCATAATTGCTATATATTAAGATTTCTTACGAATAAAATTTTCATTCTCTAAAGACTTTATAATGGCGTTCACATAGTCACTAACCGTATCGCTTATATTATCAGGGTTAACAATATCGTATGCCCCAACCCAAACTAAAGATTTATCAGAATCATTCTCTAAGTTGTATAGCGTTGTTTCAATATGATAAACATTATAATCGGTATAATAGCCTTCAACAAAATAGACGTCTTGGTACAAAAAGTAATAATGTCCCCAACGTCTCCAATAATAATCTCTAAAGTAAGTGTCCATAGAGTAATTGGTCTTTTGATCCACACCTTTTACTGCAGAAATTAAAACAGCGCCAAAACCCTGATTTTTAACACGCTGCATTTCTTTTTGAATATCGTTTTCTGATTGCTTTGAACTTGAAAACGTAGAAGTAAAAACATCATAACTCTCAACAGCATCTATTCCTCTGTTTTGAAATTCTAATCTTAAGCGTTCTTCGAATTTTTTACGTGCGATAAGGTTTTCAGTAATACCAATAATTAGTATTTTTTTAGGTTGGTAATTATCGTATTCTTTACTTTTCCAACTATCTATCATTCTTACGGACGTACAACTCGCTAACATTAAAATAGCGAGTAGGTAGACTAAATTTTTCATGATATATATGACTTATAAATCATTTAAAATTATGTAAAGACAAAGGTAAGACCAATGATATTAATCAGTTATAATAGTTAAAGATTTTTATGACTAATTTATTTGAATTAAAGTTAAAGTCTATAAATACTATTTAAAACTAATTTGGAAATTGCCAAATGAGGAGGAACCGAAACAAACAAATATACATGGTCACGAGACAAATGCCCACGTATAATCTCAACATTATTGCGCTTACAAATCTCTCGAATTAGTTCTCGAACTCGAATACCAACTTGACCGCCCAAAACTTTTTTCATATACTTAGTTATCCAAACTATATGATATTTACAGTCATAAGTTGTATGTGATGTTTTTCTGTAATTTTGCATCACATAAATATACAAAACTAAAGTCGTCGCCTAAAGGCGAGGGATTTTCCCCCAGATTGATACATTAATTTTTACAATATGAAGAAGAGAATTGAAGAAGAGAATTAAAATTTTTGGCTATATTCTAATATATGACTGAATTAGTACTTGTTCTCCATAATTCCCAAGCGGATTGCCCTGTAATGGCATATAATGCAAACTCCTT
>NZ_JABDQL010000048.1 GCF_013042245.1 Winogradskyella sp.
TTTGTTTTAGAATTAATCGTTCTCAATTTAAGACGAGTATCTTTCATAAAACAATTACAAGAATGGTAGAAAGTAAACCAATATATCAAAATCAATTAAAACAGAAACTAAACGTGTAACTCAAAAATATTATTTCATTAAATCATTATTTCAATGAAAAATTGTGTAATAATTGGCGGCGGTATCATCGGTTTATCAAGTGCATATTATCTTCAAAAAGAAGGATGCGATGTTACTGTTGTAGATAAGTCTAATTTTTCTGCTGGTGCATCATATGTCAACGCAGGTTACATTACACCAAGTCATTTTATTCCATTATCGCAACCAGGAATTATTACAAAAGGACTAAAATGGATGTTTAATCCAGAAAGTCCCTTTTATGTCAAACCAAGATTGGATACAGATTTCTTAAAATGGGCTTGGGCATTTAAAAAATCGTCAACTAAATCTAAGGTCGAAAAAGCTATTCCAGTTCTCAAAGATATAAATGTGTTAAGTCGTAACTTATATGCTGAAATGAAAGCGTCTGGTGATTTTGATTTTCATTATGAAAAGAAAGGTTTGTTGATGTTTTATAAGTCTGATGAAGTTGGTGAAGAAGAATGGAACATTGGTCAACGCGGAATCAAAGAAGGACTTGAAGTAGAAAACCTTTCTGTATCAGAGGTAAAACAACTAGAACCAAATGTAGATTTTGACATCAAAGGTGCTGTTTATTTCCACTCGGATGCGCATATGACACCAAATACTTTCATGAAAGATATGTGTGTGTATTTGAAATCAAAAGGTGTCAAATTTATTCCAAATGAAGCTGTTGTTGATGTAGAACTGTCAAATCATTCAATTTCAAAAATCATTACTGATAAGCAAGAATTAAAGGCTGATGAGGTCGTTTTAGCAGCAGGAAGTTGGAGTCAACTACTATCAAAAAAATTAGGAATTAATATTCCTCTGCAAGCAGGAAAAGGCTATACTATTAATGTAGAGCGACCAACAGGAATTACTATTCCATCTATATTATGCGAGGCAAAAGTTGCGGTGACGCCAATGGATAGGTTTACAAGATTTGCTGGTACTATGGAAATCGCTGGCATTAATCATACTATAAATCCTGTAAGAGTAAAAGCAATAGCAAAGGCAGCAAAGAGTTATTATCCCAATTTAGAAATTCAAAAAGCAGAAATCGACGACGTAAAATGTGGATTAAGACCATGTTCGCCAGATGGAATGCCATATATCGGGAAATCTTCAAAATGTAAGAATCTTACAATAGCGACTGGTCATGCTATGATGGGTTGGAGTTTGGGGCCAGCAACTGGGAAACTGATTACCCAGACATTACTAAGTAAACAATTAGCAATGCCTATTGATGCTTTTCATCCTGACAGAAAGTTCTAAGAAATAAGTCGTCTTAAGAGATTAAAATTATCTTTGGAACTTTAATACCTATTATGACTTCACAAAAAGACCTTAAAGAACGCAGTAATAATCAATGCGAATTATGTAACAGTACTGAAAATCTATCTGTTTATGATGTGCCTAATGCAAGAGATACAGGGATTTATGCCTGTCAAAATTGTATTGACCAAATGGAAGATTCAGAAAAGATTGAACCAAACCATTGGCGTTGTCTTAACGATAGTATGTGGAGTGAGCATGATGGTGTAAAAATTATGGCTTGGCGCATGCTTAATCGTATTAGTCAACCATGGGCAGAAGATATGTTAGGTATGATGTATATGGAGGATGATTTGTTAGTTACAGCAAAAGCTTCTGGTGATGGCGAAGTGGATGAAAACCAAATTATTCACCGTGATGTTAACGGTGTAGTTTTAGATAATGGCGATTCTGTGGTATTAATCAAAGACCTTAAAGTCAAAGGCTCAAGTATAGTTGCAAAACAAGGTACAGCTGTTAGAAATATTAGATTAGATAGAGATAATTCTGATTATATTGAAGGTAAAGTTGGACCAACTTTGACCGTAATTATTACTAAATATGTAAAGAAGTTGTAATGTTACAAATAAGACCAACATGCGAGAATTGTAACAAAGCATTACCGTTTGATGCTAAAGATGCTATGATATGCACGTTTGAGTGTACATTTTGTGAAGGTTGTGTCGAAAAATTAAAAAAGGTTTGCCCTAATTGTAGTGGTGGTTTTGAAAAACGACCAATACGACCTGAAAATTTACTTAAAAAATATCCTGTATTTACAGAAACGGTTCATAAACCAGTAGATTTTGAAAGTCACTTTAAAAAGATAAACAGTTAAAATCTAAAAATCTAAAAATCTAAAAAGTTAAACAGTCTAAGAAGTCGGCACCAAACCATAAAGTGTGTAAGTAAAGTTATTCTGAAATTTTTCTGGGGCAATTTTTCTATTGCCCAATGGGGAAAAATTTCGGAAATAACTTTACGATATAATATTCAGTAACTTTATAAA
>NZ_JABDQL010000049.1 GCF_013042245.1 Winogradskyella sp.
TTTGTTTTAGAATTAATCGTTCTCAATTTAAGACGAGTATCTTTCATAAAACAATTACAAGAATGGTAGAAAGTAAACCAATATATCAAAATCAATTAAAACAGAAACTAAACGTGTAACTCAAAAAGTTTTAATATAAGTGCATCATAAACAACTCACTAACAAATTTAGAGTCAAACCTTAACCCTTTTAACTTTTTAAGAACAAACCGAACATTTATAGTTAATAAACAAGCCATAAGTAAGATTTCGACTTATAAAAATCCACGTTTAAAGTTAATACTAAACACAAAATTGGCAAAAGATATTATTGTTAGTAGAGAAAAAGTAAACACATTTAAAAATTGGTTAGATAAGTAAATCCAAATTAGAGATGCTGGTACTTTTTAAATGTTTATGATTCTAAACTTGTAGAAAATCTCAAACGAAATTATAATCAAACTCCCAACAAAATTATTAGGTTTTTTCTGTTAAAATTTTAGCCAAAAAATCAAAGATTTTTTCACTTCCAAAGAATTCAAAAATACTTTTGACAAAAAAATCCCCTAAACACAGGGGTTAATTATCAATGTTAATAAAATGTTGAGAACCATTTTCAAATTCATTAAAATTGAATAGCTAAAATTACAATCTTTACACTTCGATTAACAATCCAAAACTTATAATTATGTCAAAAATTGATTTCATCGTCAAGAGGGACTTCTCTACTAAAAAATTTGAGCTAGATAAAATTACAAATGCCATTTTGAAAGCAATGACGGCTGTAGAACACGGAAACGAAAATGATGCGCAGAATGTAGCTCTTAGCGTCTACGAAATATTAGTAGCACGTAAAGAAAAGGATGCGGATTACATACCAACCATCGAAGAAATACAGGATAATGTAGAAACAACTTTAATGGCTACCGGCTTTTTAAAAGCTGCAAAGGCATACATCCTTTACCGCAACCAACAGGCTGAGAAAAGAAAGTCAGACATTTTTGAAAAACGTGTAAGCTTAAAACCGTATGAGTATCCTCAATTATACGAATATGTTCCAGCAATTAGACACTCGTATTGGATACATACTGAGTTTAATTTTACAAGCGACATCCAGGATTTTAAATCGAGATTAAACGACGTAGAAAGAAGTGCAATAAAAAATACAATGCTAGCTATTTCACAGATTGAAGTTGCAGTAAAAAGCTTTTGGGGTGATTTGTACCACCGCATGCCAAAGCCAGAAATAGGAGCTGTAGGTTCTACATTTGCTGAATCTGAAGTACGCCATGCAGATGCTTACTCACACCTATTAGAAATTTTAGGCTTAAACAGCGAATTTAAAGCATTGAAGAAAAAGCCAGTAATCATGAAGCGTGTGCAGTATTTAGAAACTGCGCTAAAAAACTCAAAAAGTGATGATAATAAAGAATACGCAGAAGCTGTGTTATTATTCTCATTATTTATTGAGCACGTATCATTATTCTCTCAGTTTTTAATCATCATGGCTTTCAATAAGCATAAAAACATGCTCAAAGGAATTTCTAATGTTGTAGAAGCGACATCTAAAGAAGAGCAAATTCATGGTGATTTCGGAATCGACTTAATCAAAATATTAAGAGACGAGCACCCAGAATGGTTCACAGCTGAGTACCATGAAACTATCCAAACCATGTGTAAGCAAGCTTTTGAAGCTGAAGATGAATTGGTAGATTGGATTTTCGAAAAAGGTGAACTCGACTTTTTACCCAAAGAAGTGGTTACAGAATTCTTGAAAAATAGATTCAACAAATCATTAGAAAGCATTGGTATCGCTAGTGTTTTTGACATTAACGAAACCATATTACAAAACACAGAATGGTTTGATGATGAAATTATCGGTACAAAACACGGCGATTTCTTCGTAAAACGCTCTATCAACTACAGTAAGCGCACACAAAGTATTACTAGCGACGACTTATTTTAAAAAATTAATTTATTACAATCCAATACTACCATGCAAGATAAAACCCTTAACCAAAATACAGATACAAGAAAACAGCCTGTTAACGAGCTTAAAGAAGCTAGAAAAGAAGCTTTGCACAAGTATAAAACACTTGGCGAAGGTAATTTTGAATGGTTAAATGACAATAGCCGTAAATTTTTAGGCGCTGGTTATTTGGTTGATGGTGTTACTGGAGAACAACGCATTAGAGAAGTAGCTGACCATGCTGAGAAAATTTTAGAAATGCCCGGTTTTTCGGATAAGTTTTACAACTATATGTCGCATGGGTTTTATTCTTTAGCCTCACCAGTTTGGTCTAATTTTGGAAAAGAAAGAGGATTGCCAATTAGCTGTTTTGGATCTCATGTGGATGATGATATGGGTAACATTCTTTACACACAATCTGAGGTAGGTATGATGTCTAAACTTGGTGGTGGTACGTCTGGATATTTTGGGAAAATAAGACATAGAGGTGCACCTGTAAAAAACAATGGAGAAGCTTCTGGAGCTGTACACATTATGCAGTTGTTTGAGTCTATGGTAGATGTTGTAAGTCAAGGTTCTGTGCGTCGTGGACGTTTCTCTCCTTACCTACCTGTAAGTCATCCAGATATTAAAGAGTTTTTAGAAATTGGTACCGAAGGAAATCCAATCCAAGGTTTAACACATGGTGTTACCGTAGACAACACTTGGATGCAAGAAATGATTGATGGTGATGTAGAAAAACGAAGTATTTGGGCAAAAGTATTACAACGTAGAGGTGAAATGGGCTATCCATATATCTTCTTTAACGAAAACGCTAACAATGGCGCTGCAGATGTTTACAAGGATAAGAATCTACCAATCCACGCAAGTAACCTGTGTACAGAAATCATGTTACCATCTAACGACGAGTGGTCTTTTGTATGTGTATTATCAAGTATCAATTTACTACATTATGATAAGTGGAAAGATACTGATGCCGTTGAAACAATGGTTTATTTCTTAGATGCAGTCATTACTGAATTCCTTGAAAAATTAGAAGCTTACAGAGATTCTGATAACAGAGAAGACAGACAAACGTTCCTATTTATGGAGCGTGCCTATAACTTTGCGAAAGAAAATCGTGCACTAGGTATGGGCGTTTTGGGATGGCACTCATTATTACAGTCTAAAATGTATGCCTTTGATAGTCAAGAAGCGTTTAACTTAAATAGTGAAATCTTTAAAATTGTAAAAGATAAATCTGTTGCTGCATCGGAGCAACTGGCAGAAAAATTTGGCGAACCAAAAGTACTTAAAGGTTATGGCAGACGTAACGCCACCTTGAATGCGATTGCACCAACAACTTCATCTGCATTTATCTTAGGTCAAGTATCACAAGGTATTGAACCAATTTGGTCCAATATTTATGTAAAGGATATTGCAAAACTAAAAACAACAATCAAGAACCCATTTTTACAAGAGCTTTTAGCTGAAAAGGGACAGGATACGTTAGAAGTTTGGCGCTCAATTAGAGACCGAGATGGTTCAGTACAACATTTAGATTTCTTAACAGAAAACGAAAAAGCCGTCTTTAAAACATATCCTGAGATTGACCAAATGGATATCATTTATCAAGCGGCAAACAGACAAAACCATATTGACCAAGGACAATCTCTAAACATCATTGTCCACCCAGATATGCCTGTAAAAGAGATCAACAAAATCCACGTTACAGCTTGGAAATTAGGTTTAAAATCATTGTACTACCAACACAGTATGAATGCTGCTCAGAAATTTAAGCAGAAAAAAGAATGTGCTAGTTGTGAAGGATAAACACCTCTTAATCACAATTAACCAAAACGGTCTTATTGAATTTTCAATAAGACCGTTTGGGTTTATAGAATACTATACAATTACCTCTCAAATTTGTCTTTAGCGACAGACTCTAGTTCCATATACCAATCTTCGCCAAACTTTCTAATTAAGGCTTCTTTTACAAACTTATAAATTGGCACTTGAAGTTCTTTTCCTAAGGTGCAGGCATCATTACAAATTTCCCACTTATCGTAATTAACAGCCGAAAATTCTGTGTAGTTTTTAACACGGATTGGGTATAAATGACAAGACACCGGTTTTTTCCAGCTAATTTCGCCTTGGTTATAAGCCTCCTCTATACCACAAAGTGCCGTTTTTTTCTCGTCAAAAATAACGTAAGCACAATCAGCACCGTTAATTAGTGGTGTTTCGATATCACCAAAAGCAGTAGTTATAGAAGTGCCTTGTTTTTCAATTTCTGCAATACCTTCTTTTCGTAGAAAGGGTTTTACTTTAGGGTAAATATCTTCAAGTATTTTGGCTTCATCTTTATCAAGTGGTGCGCCAGCATCGCCATCGATACAACATGCGCCTTGACAGGCTGATAAATTGCAGACAAAATCTTTTTCTATGATGTCTTCTGAAACGATGGTTTTTCCGAGTTGAAACATAGCACAAAAGTAACTAAACTTTACTATAATTTAATATTGAAAATCTGCAATTTAATCGCACCTTTGCGGCGAAATTTAAAAAACAACTGATGGAATTTGATTTTAAACAAATACTTACAGCCTTTATGGTACTTTTTGCCGTGATAGATATCATTGGAAACATCCCAATAATCATAGATTTACGTAAAAAAGTTGGACACATAGAAAGTGAAAAGGCATCAATTATAGCAGGTATTATTATGATTGCTTTTTTATTTTTAGGAAAAAGCATGCTTTCTCTCATTGGTATTGATGTTAATTCTTTTGCCGTTGCTGGCGCTTTTGTCTTATTTTTTATTGCTCTAGAAATGGTTCTTGGTATTACACTATATAAAGATAACGGAGATGACCCTATTACAGCTTCGGTTTTTCCGTTGGCGTTTCCTTTGATTGCAGGTCCTGGAAGTCTAACCACTTTACTATCGTTAAGAGCTGAATTTAGGACAGAAAATATCATTGTTGCAGTTATTATCAATGTTATCTTTATATACATTGTTTTAAAAACCTCTGCTAAAATTGAACGTGTTATAGGAAAAAACGGTATTAACATTATAAGAAAAGTTTTTGGTGTAATTTTGTTAGCAATAGCCGTAAAATTATTTGCTGCTAACATTAAAATTTTATTTACATAAAAGGTGTTTTATCATGAAAGTATTTACAATAGTTGCAAGTATTATTGCTATTGCTCTTATTATTTTTAGCGCTACCAAGCTTAATTTTGATAATATTATGAAAGGCGAAAGTGCCACAGGATTAATTACTATAGCCGCTGCACTTTGTGTTATTTTATTACTTCAGGTTTTTAGAGTTTCGAAAAAAGTTGAAAAACTTTATAAAAAAAGAAAATGATTTTTGATGCTTTAATAATTGGTGGTGGTGCTGCTGGTATGTCTTGTGCTCTAGTTCTTGGATCTGCCAAACCAAAAGCTTTTGCTTCTGAGAAAACTATTGGCATTATTACACATCAAAAAACATCACATTTACAAAACGCTTTATTTAATAATGTATTAGGTCTTGAACCAGGTACACTTGGGGAAGATATTTTAGAAAGTGGAAAACAGCAACTCAAAGATTTATACCCGCACGTTATTCAGATTGAAAAGGAGAAAGTAAAATCTATTAACAAAAATTCTGAAGGATTTACAATTGAAACCAACAAAAACACTTACCAAACTAAAATAGCTGTAATCGCCGTAGGTTATACAAACCTACTAACCATTAAAGGCCTTGAAAGTTATGTAGAACCACATCCGCAAGCAGCTATTGAAAAAGATAGAATTTGGTTACGTAATCATAACTACTTAATTGAAAAAGGTCTGTACGTTGCTGGAACTTTAGCCGGTGGTCGTAGTCAGTTTGCTATAGCATCTGGTAGTGGCGCCCAAGTGGCTACAGATATACTAACGTTGTGGAATAATGGTAAGCACACGAAAATGCACGATAAGATTTCTAGTTAGTTCCTATCAAATTCTTCCTGACTCAATAAGATAACTTCATCTATCATAATATCGCTTCTATTGACAATTTCTTCAAAAGAATTATCATCATAAAGCTGCCTTGCTAGTGTTGCTTTTATTAATAGTTTTACAACATCATTAAAAGCTACAAAACTGATTTTTGTACCTTCTTGCCTATTCACATAATCTTGAAAGCGTACAACAATATCATCACTTACCACAAAATTATCTATAAAATCTCGCTTAGAAACACCATCGTAAATGGCTCTACTTTTATCTAATTCTTCAAAAACAAAAAAACCAAAATATCCAGCACGCCTGAGATAATTAATCGTTTCATTATTAAAAGAACGGTCGATTGGCACAAATACATCTGGTATAATACCTCCTCCGCCATAAACCACTTTTCCGTTGGGTGTTGTGAACTTTAATGAGTCGTCAACTAGGATACTCTCAGCGTTCATTAATTCACCATTTCTAAGGCGCTTGTAATAATCTCTATAATAGCTTTTGCTTTGACCATTGTTATAGGGCTTTTGGATAGAACGACCTGTTGGTGTGTAATATCTAGAAACTGTAAGTCGTACTGCACTACCATCTCCTAAAGCCATTTCGCGTTGTACTAGTCCTTTTCCGTAAGAGCGTCGGCCAACAATAACACCTTTATCATTATCTTGTAGAGCACCTGCAATGACTTCACTTGCTGATGCCGAACTTTCATTTATTAAAATGTACACTTCGCCTTCTTCAAAATCGCCACGACTCGTCGCATAGGCATTTTCGCGTTTTTCTTTTTTGTTTTTTGTAAACAAAATCAGTTTTCCTTTTTCAAGAAATTCATCAGCAATTTCCTCTGCAATACCTAAAAAACCACCCGGATTATCTCTTAAATCTAAAGCTAATTTTGTTGCACCTTTGTCTTGTAACCTGTCTAAAGCACGTTTAAATTCTTTGTATGTTGACTCCGCAAAGCGGTTTATTTTTATATATCCAAGACTGTTTGTGAGCATATAAGCCGCTTCAACACTTTTAATTGGGATATCAGACCGTTTTACTTTGATGACTAAAAACTCTTTGGTTAGCGGCCTGTAAACCTTCAAGTTTACTTTTGTTCCTTTTTTTCCTTTGAGTCTTTTACTAATTTTGTCTGTATCAAAATTATCTCCGATTATAGAGTCACCATCAGCCATTATTATACGGTCTCCGCCTATTATACCTGCACGTTGACTGGGGCCACCTTCTGTTGGGCGAATAACAGCAAGCGTATCTTTATACGGGTAATAATTAATACCTATACCTACAAAATCTCCTCGCATATTTTGTGTAACGCGCTCTAAATCTTTTTTTGGAATGTAAGTAGAGTGTGGATCTAGATTATCTAAAATACCGTTAACAGTGACATCAACAATACTGTCTGTATTAACTTCTTCAACGTACTCGTAATCTATATAATCTATAAGTCGGTTAAGTTTATCTTTTTTACTATTTGTGGTAAATAAACGGTCCGAAGTGTCTGTGAAATTAAGTTTGCCTCCAATAAACACACCAATAGCTATGGCCACGCCAATAATTAAAGGGATATATTTTTTGATATTAGACATTTATGCTTCAATTTCTTCTATTAAATCTATTTGTACGCCGGCTTTTTCTAAAAATTGGAGACCTGAACTATCTTTGTAGGCTTGTGAGTAGACCACTCTGACAAAACCTGCTTGATGAATAAGCTTGCTACATTCTTTACATGGCGATAATGTGATGTAAAGAGTGGCACCTTTACAAGATTGAGTGGATGATGCCACTTTTAGAATAGCATTTGCTTCAGCATGTAAAACGTACCATTTGGTATAACCTTCGTCATCTTCACAATAATTTTCAAATCCGGTTGGTGTTCCATTATAACCGTCAGATATTATCATTCTATCTTTAACAATTATCGCACCAACCTGTTTACGCTTACAATAAGAGAGTTTTCCCCATTCTTTAGCCATACGTAAATATGATTTATCGTAACGCAACTGTTTTGCTTCTTTAGCCATTAACTAATCTTAGAGTATTTGTAATTAACGAATATAACGGCTTAGTATTTTATAACCAATCCCGTGCATTAAAGTTTTATAAAACTTTAACCTTTAAAACGCACTGTTTTCAATAAGAATAGGAATAACTAAACCGATTACAACAGATGAAAGAACCATAACCCAGTCGCGTCTCGAAAAACGGAAAAGTGTTTGAAGTAAAAAACCTAAAAAGAGAATTACAAATACAATGATAACTTGAGCTAATTCTATACCTAATGCAAATTCTAATAAAGCTAAAATCTTATTGTTAGCATCTCCAAATACCATTGTAAATTCTCTTGCGAAACCTAACCCATGTATTAATCCAAAGAAGAGTGCTGTAAAAAAGAGAAGGCCGACTTTTTTGTTTTTATCCTCTTTTCCTGCTGAAAATACATTGTAAATTGCCGCTACAATAATTGTTATAGGAATTAAAAATTCAACCAATTTTCCATTGACTGAAACCACATTGTAAGCTGCCAAAACTAAAGACAGTGTATGACCCAAAGTAAATAAAGATACCAAGAGCAAGACGCGCTTCCAATCTTTAAAGATATATGGTACAGCCAGTACCATTAAAAACAAAACATGGTCGTATCCATTGATATCTAAGACATGGTTAAGACCATATTTTACGTTAAACCAAAAATCGTTCATGATGGGGGAAATATAAATTTGAGTCTAAGTTAATTTTATTTATTGAATGTCCGTAATGTGTCATAAATTGATTTTAATTTAATCTATAGCATTGAGTACTTCGACTTTAGTTTATGCTGAGTACTTCGACTGTGCTCAGCATAAACTAAAGTCGAAATGTATTAAAATCAAGTGCTTATATGTCTCGACTACACTTCGACTACGCTCTGTAACCACGCTCTGTAACCACGCTCTGTAACCACGCTATGTGACCACACTATGTGACCACACTCGAAAATACAGAAAATCTGCTTTATTTTTGGCTTATGATAGTTAGCGTATTTACAATTTTATTTTTTTATAAAACGAATAGTTTGACTTCCTGAACCAAAAGTGTTTAAAATTTTTAAGTAATAAATACCTTGATTCAGTTGAGAGACATTAATCTCCCTAACGTTTGAATATTCAAGAATTTTTTGGCCTAAAAGATTAAAAACTTGAAGCTCTCCAATCTCAATATTGGTATTTATTTTTAAGTTATGTTTTACAGGGTTTGGATATACGGTTACTTTTTCAAACTCAGAATCATTATTAGTAAGAACATTATCATTAGTAATTGTTATTACTTGGTTAGCCATAACGTCTTGGACTAGAGTCACAGTATTATCTGGCCATTCAATTCTTATTTCGTATACTACTGAATTATCTGCCAATCCAAAAAAAGCTTCAGCTGGTTCTTGACCGTAAAAACTTGTTCCTCCAGTTATTAAGCGCATGCCCGTTTTCCCATTATCGTAGGTGATTTTTACCACAGCACCAATTGAAAAATGATTAGTACCGTTCATTCTAGGTTTTACAACAAGATAATTGTTAGCATTGGGAGTAGACGAATAATTATTTTCTAAAAGTCTAACAGGTAACATCCCATTACCACTAATTTTTATGGTTTGCAACAAATCTAAATCACCATCTCTATCCATATCAAAAGCACATAATGATGCAGCATACTCAGTATCATTAAAATTTGCAGATGCTGAAATATCATTAAACAAAGCACCATCTACATTAAGCCATAATTTAGATTGATCTAAACCCCAACTTTGATTCCAACCATTTGTAGTTGCTAAATCAACAAATCCGTCATTATTAGCATCAAAAAAAGTAGTTCCCCAATCCCAACCACTGTTGCCTACATTTATTGGGCTATCGGTTGCTATTTCAGAAAAGCCAAGCGCATTTGTTTCCGTCCAATTATTTTTTAATAAAATATTGTGCTTCGATATGCCGTCTTCTATTCTTGAAATATTTGTAGAATACACATCAAAATCACCATCATTGTCGTAGTCTCCAATGGTCATTCCCATTTCATTAAATGCATTATTAGCAGAAATGGTAGCGGCAATTTCCTGAAAGGTATTATCGCCATTATTTAGCAAAACTCATTTTCAGAAAAATCTACGTTTACATAAATATCTTGAAACCCATCGCGATTAAAATCATGAAAAATAGGTTGGTATCTCGATACGCTCGATTGTCCAAATCCGCTTGAAACACTTATATCAGTGAAAGTTCCGTTACCATTATTTAAAAAAAAGGTGGCTTGTGCTCCTGCAAACTCTCGACCCCAAACAGTTATAGCCAAATCTAGCCAGCCATCATTGTTTATATCTGCTGTTGCCATACCTCCAACTAAGGCTTCTGATATATTGGTACTACTATATCTTGTTCCAAAACTTAACCCAGAATTTGTAATTTCATTAAAGCTTCTACCGGGTGTTTGTTCGTAAAGGAAAATCTCAATTTTTTCTGTACAAGAAGCTCCAATACCAGAACAGTCGCCCAGCAAAACTAGGTCTAATAATTCATCTCCGTTATAATCAAACCAAAGCGCTGCTCTATTTCTATAGGTAGATGTGATTCCTGAAGACATAGCAACTTCCTGAAAAAAACCATTACCGTCATTTTGGTATAATTGGTTCGCTGAATTGAATTCTGTTCCTACAAAAAAATCTAAATCACCATCATTATCATAATCTGCAATTGATATACCACTGCCAAACAAATCTTGCATTGTAGTTACTCTTTCTACACCTCTACTAAATGCAACTTCAGTAAACTGTTGGCCGTTTGAGGTTAGAGTTGCAAAAACTAAGGAACAAAAAACAGCTATCTTTTTCATAAGGGTAGCTAATATAAATGAAAAAAGGCAAAACTAAAATGATTAGTTATGCCCTTTTACTAGTATTCAATGTAGAACATCAAATCCACACTTCCGAAGAAATCTAATTTTAAATCTAAGGCTTCTACCAATTATGTCACTTTAGGGTTAAAATTGAAGGCTATATTCTAATATATGACTGAATTAGTACTTGTTCTCCATAATTCCCAAGCGGATTGCCCTGTAATGGCATATAATGCAAACTCCTTTAGGCGTTGATTATTATTCTTAATCCGCTCAAGTA
>NZ_JABDQL010000050.1 GCF_013042245.1 Winogradskyella sp.
TTTGTTGTTTTCAAAGTACATAAAATATTGATTATCAATATAATATACAAAATTTAATCTTAAAAACCAACTGAATATCAGTGATTTATATCCGAAAAATAAACTTTTTTAGATGCGTTTGCCCTAAGCAGATTAGCCAAACTAAACAAATCGTAAAAGATTTTGGTTATTTTGCGCAAACGGAAGCCAATTATAAGGACATGTTGATTGGTACTCTAGGGATTCGTTTCGATAAATCTACATTAAATGGAGATCCAAATAAGTTTTATGCGTTTCCTCGTGCTGCAGTAGCTGCAAATCTACATAATATGGATTTTTGGAATAGTGATGCTATTTCACAATTTAAATTAAGAGCTGCTTACGGTGAGTCAGGAAACTCGGCAAACTTTGGGGCGACATTTACAAGTTTAAATCAAGTGTCTATTGGTGGGAATGGAGGCTCTACTATAGGAGGTCTTCTGGGAGATTCAAATATTGACCCAGAAACTTCAGCTGAGTTTGAAGTAGGTATAGATGCTAGGTTATTTGATAAAGTCAATGTAGAATTAACATATTATAATAGAACAGTAGATGATTTAATATTGAGTCGTGTATTACCAACTTCTTCAGGTTTTGGTACTGAGACGACTAATCTTGCCGATTTGAGAAATAATGGTGTAGAATTAGGGATAAATATCAATGCTGTTGAAAAGGACAACTTCATTTGGAATACAGGTGTGAACTTTTGGTTAAACCGTTCAGAAGTAACAAGATTAGATGTGCCATCATTTCCACAACCAGGGGCTGGTTTTGGTTTAGGACTCGGAACATTTTTCATCGAGGAAGGTTCTCCTGTGACTCAGCTTGTTGGTAACATTAATGGTGTTCCAACACAAGTGGGTGACGTAGAACCAGATTTTCAAATAGCGTTCAATAACTCTTTCACAATATTTAAAAATTGGGATATTTCATTTTTATTACACTGGAAAGAAGGTGGTGATAATTTAAATTTATCACGTTTATTAACAGATTTAGGTGGCACAACACCAGATCTAGATACTTCAGCAGGTCAGGATAGAGCAGGACAAGGATTTGTCGCTACACGTTTTGTTGAGCCAGCAGGCTACTTAAGATTAAGAGAAATAGGGACCTATTATAGATTGCCAGAAAGTGCATACCGTTGGTTAGGTAAAGATGTAAGCGGTGTAAAACTTGGCTTGTCTGCTCGTAATTTATTTACAATAACAGATTATAGTAGTTATGACCCTGAAGTTTCGGTTAATGGTGGTGCAGGATTGTCTAGTGGAATTGAAGTTACACCTTTCCCGAGTGCTAAACAATTCTATTTTCACTTAAAAGTTGATTTTTAAAAAAAGAGATATGAAAACATATATATATAACAGAAGATATTTGAAATTACTTGCCACTATAGCTCTTGTTGTTAGCGTCACATCATGTAGTTTTGATGAACAAGTAGATCCTAATAGAGCGAGTTTAGAAGGTGTTTTAACCAATGCATCTATAAATCAACTAAACAACTTGGTTGTTGGTGTTGAAGCTACCATGCGTAATGGCTTGGGGATACAAACCACCGGTTCTGGTACTATGGCTAGAGAATTATACCTATTTGATGCTGATCCTAGAAATACAGCTGATTTATTGGGAGCTAATGGAGGAAACTTAGACAATAACTCCTTTTATTCTACAGCACCTTGGGCGGGTAGATATCGCGCTATTAAAAATGCAAACACATTATTAGAAGCCTTAGCTAATACAAGTGCTATAACAGATGCACAACGAGCTGGTTACAGTGGTTTTGCAAAAACCATTATGGCTCATGAGTTAATTGATGTTTTAAAATCGTATAATAGAGCTAGAATTGATGTTGTTGATCCTGCAAACTTGGGGCCTATTTTAGATTTTGATGCAGCTTTAGATGCCGTAATTGCATTGCTTAATGATGGTTTAACCGACTTAAATGCTGCGGGTAGTGAATTTGCCTTTGAATTAGGTGGTTTTGCGGGGTTTGATACACCATCAACTTTTGCGGAATTTAATAGAGCTATATTAGCTACAGCTTATGTTTACAATGGTGACGGATCATCTGCATTAAGTGCACTAAACGCTTCTTTCCTAGATTTAAATGGAGATTTGACTGTTGGCCCAAAGCATGTATTTAGTTTAGGTGCGGGAGATACAACCAATGACTTATTTAAGATTACAGATAATAATGGAGATCAAATCATTGTCCACGATTCTTGGATGGCTGATGCCGAAGCTGGAGATACACGTGTGACTTCTAAAACATCTGTACGGTCTAACCCTACATCTCAAGATGGGTTGAATGGCACTAACCAAACAGCCTTATACGCCAGTAACGTATCACCAATAGACATAATTAGAAACGAGGAACTTATTTTGCTTTACGCAGAAGCTAATATTGGTACTAACAATACTGAAGCTGTAAATGCAATTAATATCGTTAGAAATACTGCTTCTTTACCAAATTGGTCAGGAGATAGTAATGATGATAATGCGGTTACCATGGAGTTATTAAACCAAAGACGTTATTCTTTATGGTGTGAAAATCACAGAATGTTTGATTTAAGACGTTATGGATTGTCTAATACGTTACCGATAGACAGAGCAGGAGATCAAGTATTTAATGTTCTCCCAACGCCATTAACAGAGAACGAAAATTAATAATCAATAATTATTTGAGTAAAAAAGGAGTCTTGCTTTTGCAGACTCCTTTTTTAATTTTAATCAGTATATCTAATGATTACGCTGCCGCTATGTCTTCACGTTCTAAAACATCTTGTGTTGTTCTTGGTTTGGTGTTTAGCTTCATTTTTAATCGCATCGCAAGATAAAATAATATAGGAACTACAATCAAAGTTAGGAAAGTAGCTACGAATAAACCATATATTACGGTCCATGCTAATGGTCCCCAAAAGATAACGTTATCTCCTCCAAAATAGATATTGGCATCAAACTCACTGAATAAAGTAAAGAAGTTGATATTAAGCCCAATTGCTAAAGGAATTAAACCTAAAATAGTAGTAATTGCGGTTAAGATAACAGGTCTTAAACGGGCTTTCCCAGCCTTAATAATTTGCTTTAATAGTTCGTTTTTTGGGAGATACTCGGTAATATCTAAATCGAGTTCATTCTTTTTTCTGTCGATCAGTAATTGTGCGTAGTCTAATAGAACAACACCGTTGTTAACAACAATACCTGCTAGAGAAATAATACCCATCATAGTCATTAAAATAACAAAAGATGCTCCTGTAATTACAATACCACCAAATACACCAATTAGACTCAAGAAAATAGCAATCATAATTATTGCTGGTTTTGATAAAGAGTTAAATTGAAAGATTAAGATTAAGAAAATTAAAAATAATCCAGAAAAGAAAGCACCCATCAAAAAGGCTTGTTCTTTATTTTGCTCTTCAATTTGTCCTGTGTAATCTATTTTAATATCACTTGGCAAATCTTCAAAATTTTTCATTTCATTTTGAATCTGATTTACCACTGCCTGTGCATCAACATATCCTGGTGCTAAGGCAGAATATACTGTAACCACGCGTTTGGTGTCCTTGTGTTTTATAGCACTAAACCCAGAATTATTTTTCTGATTAGCAATAGCCGAAACAGGAATTTCTCTAACTTGACCAGAAGCCATATCTCTAAAAATAATTTTCTGGTTAAATAACGCACTTGTGTTGTAACGCAAGTCTTCGTTAAAGCGCACATAGATATCATAATCATCACCATCTTCTTTGTAGATACCAGCTTTAGCACCAAATATAGAATTGCGTAACTGGTTTCCAACTTGTCCAGTACTTACGCCTAGCTCACCAGCTTTTTCTCTATCCACAAGGACTTGCATACCTGGCTTGTCTTTATTGACATCAATTTTTAACTCGTCAATAGCTGCAATATTTTTTGAATTTATATAGGCACGCATCTGTTCTGCTATACCAATAAGTTCGTCATAATCATCGCCTTCAATTTCGATATTAATTGGTGGACCAATCGGTGGACCATTGGCGTCTTTTTCTACGGAAATTAAAACTCCGGGATAAATACCTGTTAATGCTTCTTGTACTTTTTGACGTAATACCTCACTGTCTTTACCATTACGATATTTATATTCACGCATTGATGCGGTAATCTTGCCTTTATGAGGCATTTCTGCTGCAGAGCCACCATCGGTTTGGGGATTTCCTGCACCTTCACCAACTTGAGCTACGGAACTTTCTACCAAGAAATTTTCACCATCTTTTATATATTCTTTATTGTTTAAAATGTCATAAACCCTAGCTTCTATATTTTTGGTAATATCATTTGTTTTTTCAATATCTGTTCCTTCAGGATACTCGATGTAGACAATAATTTGGTTAGGTTTATTATCTGGAAAAAACTCAATTTTAGTTCTTTGGCGAGCCACGGAAGCTCCAAAACTACCAAATGCAATAAATAAAAGAATGAGACTACCAAATGCTATAAGCTGAGGTCTCCATCCTTTTAATGCCCCAATTAGAGTACTTTCGTAAAAATTTTCAAGTCTAACTAATACTTTTGTTTGAAAGCTATTTGCTGCTTTTCTTAGAATGAGACGGTATACCCAAAGTAAAAAAGCAGTAACTATCATCAAAGAACCTAAGCCTCTATATGCACCTCCAAAAATTAATATTACAGCTCCTATACCAACTAAAATAGCAGATATTTTGATGATTTGTTTCAACGGCATATCTTTATCTTCTGTAGTCATAAACTGTGATACTAAAACAGAATTAAAGAAAATAGCAACTATTAAAGACGAGCCTAAAACTACGGAAAGTGTGATAGGAAAATAGATCATAAACTGTCCCATTAACCCTGGCCATAACCCAAGTGGTATAAATGCTGCCACTGTCGTTGCTGTAGATATAATAATAGGAAATGCAATTTCACTAATTCCTTTTTTGGCAGCTTCGACTCTAGATAAACCTTCTTCATCCATAAGTCTGTAGACATTTTCTACTACAACAATACCGTTATCTACCAACATTCCTAGCCCCATAATAAGACCAAATAATATCATGGTATTCATTGTGTAGCCTAAAGCGTTTAATATCATCAATGACATAAACATGGACATCGGGATTGCGAATCCTACAAAAAGTGCATTCTTAAATCCTAAAAAGAACATTAAAACTGTAACTACTAAAATTATACCGAATATGATATTATTTACCAAATCATCAACTTGGCCAATTGTTTTTGAAGACTGATCGTTAGTGGTTGTTACTCTTAAATTAGGTGGAAAGACGTTTACTTTTGCATTTTCAACAATTTTATCAATTTTTTCAGCTGCAGCGACCATATTTTTGCCAGAACGTTTTTTTACGTCTAGCATCACGACTTCTTCACCTTTACCAGTTTCAGGATTAAACTCTCGTGCATAGGTCGTTTTGTCCTTGGACTTAAATTTTATAGAAGCTATGTCTTTTAGGTAAATAGGACTGTTATTTTCTGCCTTAACCACAAAATTTTCTAAGTCCGATGGATTGTCAATTTCTCCAATAATTCTAATGGTACGTCTTTGGCCACTAGTAATAAAATTACCGGCAGACATAGTCATGTTTTCATTTCCTATGGCACTAGTAATATCTTGAAAATTAACTTTAGAAGCCATCATTTTATAGACATCTACAGCGACTTCTACTTCTTTTTCTTGAGCACCACGAATATCTACTTTTTTGATTTCTTGCAAGTCTTCAATTTCGTCTTCTAAATATTCACCAAATTCTTTAAGTTTTTCAACAGGATAATCTCCAGAAATATTAATGTTAAGAATGGGTATTTCTTCAGACATACTCAATTCAAAAACATTGGGTTCTACTTTTGCACCGTTGAATGTAGGCCAATCTTCGCCAGATGTTTCGCTATCTATCTCGTCTTTTACCTTTTGCTTTGCAGCTTCAACAGAAATATCGTCTTCAAATTCTACAATAACCATAGAGTAATCTTCCTGTGATGTAGATGTAATTTCTACAACATTGCTGACGTTTTTTAATTTGTCTTCAAGTGGGTCGGTGATTAGTTTTTCAATATCTTCTGCCGTATTTCCCGGAAATAATGAGCTCACATATATTTTGGTCTCTCTAATTTCAGGAAAGCTTTCCCTTGGCATACTAAAGTATGCGGATGAGCCCAGAAATAATATTAGCGCAATGGCCACATAGATTGTAGTCTTGTTATTTATGGCCCATGAGGATAAGCCAAACTCTTTATCGACTACTTTTTTTGTTTTCTTTTTAGTCATAACTTTTTCTTTAAAAGTTTATTTGGCATTCACTACCCTAACAGTTTGTCGATCTTTAACGCTACGGGCGCCTTCTTTTATAATTTGGTCTCCTTTATTAAGTCCAGATAAAATTTCAATCTCATCACCTTGCGTTTTTCCTGTAGAAATTATAGCTTGTTTAGCTATAGCTCTATCTCCATCGATTTCAGATAATATATAAATGTATTGTTCTCCATTAGCATTCTCCGATATGATGCTTTGTGGAATCAATATGGCATTATCGTTAGTGTAATCATTTACTTTAAGTCTAGCCGTTAAGTTTGGTTTTATGCTTTTATCTTTATTTGGTACAGCAATTTCAATCTTAAAAGTTCGGTTTGCTGGGTTAATAAAATTTCCAGTCTGTCTAATGGTAGCGTCTATTTTTTTGCCTAGTATAGGAAACTCTACTTCTACAACTTTACCATTTTTTATACTAGTGATGTAAGACTCAGGGACGTCTGTTTCAATGTACATATCCTTGAGGTTTACTATACGCATAAGCTGTGATTGTCCTGCAGCGGTAACACTGCCTTGCTCAGTAATAACATCATCAATAACTCCAGAAAAAGGAGCGCGAACTACTGTTTTTGCTAATTGTTGGTTTATTTGGTTTACGGCTTCTTGTGTTGCTTCATATGTTGATTTTGCATTTAAGTATTGTATCTCACTGCCAATTTTTTGTTCCCAAAGACGTTTTTGTCTTTCAAAAGTTGTTTTTGCCAAATCTGCCTGAATTTGAAGCTGTGCTTTTTGCTGTGACATACCACCATCGTCAATTCTAGCGAGCAATTGTCCCTTAAACACATTGTCTCCTTCTTTAACAAAAACTTGTTTTAGAACACCACTCATTTCAGGAGTTAATACCAAATTCTGTTTTGTTTTTACGCTTCCTTGGAGTTCTAAAAAATGTTTAAATTTCAAAGGTTCTGCTGTAATCGTCGTGATTAAGGGTATGTTTTTATCTGGATTTAATTCAGCAAGACTGTCTGATAGTTGTTTTATTTTACCAGCAAGCTCTTGTTGTTTTGCAACGAGTTCGTCCTTTTTTGCTTGCATAACTTTTACATCTCTAGAAGCTAAGATGTCTTCAACAGTTTGTGCTTTATCGCCTCCACAAGAGATAAAAAGTATTGAGACGATAAGTATAGGGAATATATGTTTCATTTTTTTATTTTCTTGTATTGATTAGTTGTTTGAAATCTTATTGGTAATGGTTTCTAATTCGGCTTTTGCCGTGATAACATCTAGCATGGTTTGTAATAAACTTTGTTGTGCCGTATATAGTTGGGTTTGTGCTTGTCTAAGTTCAAAACTAGAGCCAACACCTTCAAAGAATTTGGTTTGGTTCTTTTTTTCTATTCGTTCTGCAAGTGCTAAATTTTGCTTTTTGTTGGTATAATCTTCTATGGCAAATCTGTAATTGCTTTTTGCAGTTTCTATTTGAAGATTTAATCTTTGTTCGGTTTCTGTAAGATCATCAGTAGATTTTTCAAAATTGATTTTTGCGCGTTGGGTAGCGGCACTTCTTTTACCTGAACTAAAAATAGGAAGGTTAAGGTTAACACCTACGGCAGAAAAACCGAACCATCTATTATCACTATCTAAAAATGCAAAATCATCTGAAAAACTATTATAACCACCATTAATAAACGCGCTTAGTCTAGGTAAAGCTTTACTTTTTTCGAGTTTAAGTAGCAATTCTTTCGATTTTTTATCGTTTGCAGCAATTTTATAGTCAATAGTAGATTCTACTTCATTTTTTTCTTCAAGAGTTTTTAAAGAAATATTTTTTACGGCAAGTGTTTCTAAATCATCCTTAAGCTTTAGAGAGGCATTAAAATCAATCCCCATCGTTATATTAAGCATTTGATAAGCAATACTCCTTAAACGCTTGGCATTATTGAGGTTGCTGTTAAGATTAGATAGTGTAATTTGAAGTTGCTCTACGCTTTCTTCTTCTTCCAGACCATTTTCAAATATTTTTGTGGTTTCATCTAGATTTTTTTGGAGAACTGCAATATTTTTTTCGTAGATAGCCACACTCTCTTCAGAAAGTAAAACATTACCATAGGCATTAATAACAGCTTTTCGTACTTCTAAATTTGTCTTAGCTTTTGCATTTTCAGATATTTCTAAAAACACTTTTGCAGATTGCAAGCCAACGAGGTAAGATCCGTCAAATAATAACTGGTTTAATGTGGCTGTTGCTGTCGCGCTTTGTTGTGTTCCAAAAATAACTTCAGCAAATTCGCCAGGGTTTCCTCCAAAAAATTCGGCAGGAACAACAGACACCTGTTGCTTTAAAAAATTTTGGTAATTGACAGATGCATCTATCTGAGGTAGACCAATTGCTGTAGTTTCCCATTTTTGCTTTTTAGCCGATGCGATATCTCGCGCAGCATTTTTAGCTGTTCTATTATTTTCTAACGCGTAGTCTATAGCTTCTTGTAGGCTAAAACTATTAGGTCTATCTTGGGCAAAACCAAAGCTATATATTATTAGAAAACAAAACATTATAACTTGTTTCATTATAGTTTATGATTGATTTTTTGTTATAAATTGATTTAAGATTTTAAAGCCTTTTTCTGTAACTATGGCTCTTAAGTGGTATTCTAAAAAGTTTTCAATAAGGTATTGCATATCAAATTTATCTCTAGGAAAAATGGCTTCATCTTTTATTCCTGTCATGCCATTAAAATAAAGTCTAGCAATAAACTCTACATCTATATTTGGTCTAAAGACTTCTGTCTTTATACCTTTTGTTAGACTCTCTGACACAGATTCGTGCATTTTTTCAAATTGCTTTGATTTTAAAGCATCGTGTATAGATGGATAATACTTTTTTAATTGAAATATTGGAGAAGCTTGTTCATTTTTAAGATGCTCCATCACAAACATTTTAATATCATATAACTCTTCAATAGGATTTTTTGCTTGCAAACAAATACAATCTATACCATCACAAATATTTTCGAATAATGTGAAGGTTACTGCCTCAACCAATTTGGTTTTATTGCTAAAGTGTACATAGATGGTCTTTTTTGAAATTCCCATTTGGCTGGCAATATCATCCATTGTAACACTCTTAAAACCAAGGGTTAAAAAAAGCTCAGAAGCTTTATGTATAATTTTGTCTCTCATAATTTCATTGCAAAAATACACAAGGAAACTTTAAACACAAAAATAGTTTCCAAAGTTTTAGTGATTTTTTAACATTGGTAATATTTACTTTAAAGTCGTTGAAGATGTATTTTTGTATTATGAATCACCTGCAAGACTATCAAGAAGCGTTTATTACGTATTTAGAAAATTATGTTCAAGAGCGCAAACCTAAAAATCTTTATGACCCCGTAAATTATATGTTAAAACTTGGCGGTAAGCGCCTTCGCCCGGTTTTAACTTTGATGGCATGCGATTGTTTTGAAACAGATTATACCAAAGCCTTAGATGCAGCACTTAGTGTTGAGGTGTTTCATAACTTTTCTTTGGTTCATGATGATATTATGGACGATGCACCATTACGTCGAGGAAAAAAAACAGTACATGAAAAGTGGGATATAAATACAGGAATTCTTTCAGGAGATGTTATGCTTATAATGGCGTATCAATTATTTGAAAATTATAAACCCGACACTTTCCAGGCTTTAGCAAAACTATTTAGTAAAATAGCGACTGAAGTTTGCGAAGGCCAGCAATATGATGTAGATTTTGAGAGTAGAGATGATGTAACTATCCCTGAATACCTAAAAATGATTGAATATAAGACTGCAGTTTTAGTTGGCGGTGCTATGAAAATGGGAGCTATAGTAGCCGAGGCCAATACAGATGACCAAGATGCTATTTATGATTTTGGACGTTTCTTAGGAATTGCTTTTCAGCTACAAGATGATTATTTAGATGCTTTTGGAAATCCAGAAACTTTCGGCAAACAGGTTGGCGGTGACATCATTGAAAACAAGAAAACGTATCTATACTTAAAAGCTATGGAGTTTGCTTCTGAAGCGGATAAGGCAAAACTTTCAGAATGGTTTTCATTGCAACCAGAGGATACGTCCACTAAAGTAGAGCATGTAAAACAAATCTTTATCCAAAGTGGTGCAAAGGCAGCTACAAAAGAAGCTGTTGAGCAGTATACAGAAAAAGCCTTTTCATTATTAAAGATGCTTAATATAGCAGGCGAAAAAAAGAAAGCTTTAAAACAATTTGGGCTTGGTTTGATGACTAGAAACGTATAATGCAATTACCACAAACTTTTGAAGCTTTGGTAGCGCAAGCAAATGATATGCAGCTCTATCAAAAACTGATTATACAACTCAATAAAGATTGGCTATATTCTAATATATGACTGAATTAGTACTTGTTCTCCATAATTCCCAAGCGGATTGCCCTGTAATGGCATATAATGCAAACTCCTTTAGGCGTTGATTATTATTCTTAATCCGCTCAAGT
>NZ_JABDQL010000051.1 GCF_013042245.1 Winogradskyella sp.
TTTGTTGTTTTCAAAGTACATAAAATATTGATTATCAATATAATATACAAAATTTAATCTTAAAAACCAACTGAATATCAGTGATTTATATCCGAAAAATAAACTTTTTTAGATGCGTTTGCCCTAACTCATCTAGCGTCTTTAACATGTTAAATTTTAATCATAAAAGGAAATATCTAAATGCGTTTTTATCAAAAAACAAATGAGCTACTCTCAATAAAGAAAGCAGCTCATTTTTTTTCTGTTATTTAATCCTAATTACATGGACCTAACGAATTCCACCCACCCCTTACGCGTTGATAAAGATTTCCAAAGTAAGTTACAAGATTTCCAACATTATAAGCAATACCACTTTTTCATTCATTTGCGCCATCACAAGAGCGAGCTGTACTCACTACTGGATACATAAATTCTAAAGCTGTAATATCGTTACCACTAAATTCTCCATCTTCACTTGTAGAAAAATAAGCTTGCATAACTGAGGTCAAATCCCTTTCTGTTAGGGTTCCTGGGATATATACTGCACCATCAGAACCAGCACCTTCATGACCTTGAGAAGATACAGGGCAACTTGATCTGTCAAACCAATCCGAATGTTTAAAGCCAACTTAATGTCTAATTTCATGAGGTATTACATGCTCATTTACATTAGTTGAAAATTGCTCAATATTATGTATCTGAAGAAATTTATTTGGTCTTCCGTCCGATGTTGAAAAACCTGCTACACCTCATTGAGATTGACTAGGAGATACGTTAACAGAATTATCATAAACAACCATATCTGTAGCTTGGAAATTTATACCAAAAGTTAAATTGCAAAGTTGTATTTAGGCCATTATAATTATCTACCGCCCATTGCAAAGCTGTCTGCGCTATAGAGGATAATGCCTCACTACCGCCTGTAAAACCTAAAATATCAATAGTTCTATTAGCGCCAGTTATTAAATTAAAAGTACTATACTGACGTTCAGTAAAATCTGGGGTTAGAATACCTTTTTGTGCTACTTTTGAGTTTTATCGGACAACAATATATTAAATACTAAGGCGACCCATTTATTTCGTTCAATTTTAGAATTTAATTGTAGAGCGTGTTTAGTACATTCTGACTCTATAATAGATATATCTTCTTCATAAAAGCCACTTAAGAAAAGTAAGCCATTTTCATTTAAACATAGGGCATAAGTTGCAATATCTGCCAATAGAATATTACGATTAATATTGGCAATAATAATATCGTAGTTTTTATTCTTCAAAAGGGCAACATCACCCTGATACACTGAAATATTATGGCAATCGTTTCGCTCCACATTCTCCAAGCTATTTAGGTAACACCAGTTATCAATATCAATAGCATCTAAGTTTGTTGCACCTACTTTTTCGGCTAAAATTGCCAAAACACATGTACCACAACCCATATCTAAAACAGATTTTCCTTTGAAATCATTTTTTAAAATATGCTGAATCATCATGTGGGTAGTTTCATGATGTCCTGTACCAAAACTCATTTTTGGCTCAATAATTAAATCGTATTTTGTATTTGGCTTATGATGAAAAAGAGCTCTAACAGTAACTAAATCATCAACAATGATGGGATTAAAATTCTTTTCCCACTCTTCGTTCCAATTTGTTTGTTCGATTTCGTTAAACTCATAAGAGATCTCAAATTCGTTTGAATTTAAAATATGGATATCATCTAAAATAAAGGCACTCCACTCCTCTTTTTGAATGTAAGCGGTAACACCTGTTTCACTTTCTACAAAACTTTCAAAACCCGCATAGCCTAATTCTGCTATTAGGATTTCGGTTGCTGGTTGTAGTGGCTTCACTTTAAAGTCATAACCGATATAAATAGTGTTGGACATTTTTGAGTTTATTTTTGATTTTGGCTTGAAGTTTTACTACTATTCAATACTTTACCCTAAATATTGGTAGTTGCTTTTGTCATACTAAAGACATACTTTTTTTTAATATAAAAAAAGGAATGTGATAGCAGGATATACAAAAGTACTATAGCGTGAAAAAAACTTTACTCATTTATAAAGTTAAAATGCGTTAACTATAGCGTAAAAATCCTCTGCTTTTAACGAAGCGCCACCAATGAGTCCGCCATCTACATCTGGCTTTCCAAAGATTTCTTTTGCGTTGTTTGGCTTAACACTTCCACCGTAAAGAATAGACACATTATCAGCAACTTCTTTACCGTATTTATTTGCTAAGGTTTTACGGATAAAAGCATGCATGTCTTGTGCTTGGTCTGGGCTAGCCGTCTCTCCGGTACCAATCGCCCACACGGGTTCGTAGGCTAAAACTATATTTTTAAAAGCGTCTGCTCCTAAATGAAACAGTGCATTTTTAATTTGACTTTCGACAACAGATTCCTCATTTCCTGCTTTTCTATCGGCTAATTCTTCGCCAAAACAAAAGATAATTCGCATATGGTTGGCTAAAGCTGCATCCACTTTTTTTGCTAAACTTTCGTCTGTTTCGTTATAATAGGCTCGGCGTTCGCTATGTCCTAGAATCACAGTTTTTACACCAATGCTTTGTAACATACCTGCGCTAACTTCACCAGTGTATGCACCATTTTCTGCAAAATGCATATTCTGTGCAACCACCTCTATGTTGTCTTGACGTAAAGCTTCAAAAGCATGCCATAGATTTGTAAATGATGGCGCTATCATAACCTCAGCATCCGATATTTGCGTTTGCTTTTTTATATCTGAAATTAAGGCTTGGGTTTGTGACAAACCGTTGTTCATTTTCCAGTTACCAGCAACTATATTTTTTCTCATAATTTATGAAGTATTATAACGTATTTAGATTACAAAAATAAGTCTTTAAACTGAAAGATGTATTGAGAACTATCATGAAATACTAGGAGAGCTTTACTCGTGGGTCTAACAATGCATAAATAATATCTACTAAAATATTTATGATTATAAAAAGTATAGCGATTACCAAAACGGCACCCATTATCACAGGTAAGTCTAATGTGTTTAATGCGTTGACGATTTCTTTTCCAAGTCCATTCCAACCAAAAATGTACTCCACAAACACAGCACCTGCCAACATGGATGCAAACCAACCTGAGATAGCAGTCACTACAGGGTTTAAAGCATTTTTTATAGCGTGATTTTTAATAATCTGAAATTCACTCAATCCCTTTGCTCGTGCTGTACGGATATAATCTTGACTCATAACTTCAAGTAAGGAATTACGCATTAATTGTATGATAACTGCCAGGGGACGAATACCTAAAACAATTGCTGGTAAGATTAGGTTTTTCCATTTAATGTTTACGGTTTCTCCAAAATCATCAAGTTCGTAAAGACTACCTGTCATTTCTAAATTGGTGTATTCATGCAATACAAAACCGAATAACCAAGCAAATAAAATTGCACTAAAAAAAGAAGGCACACTCATACCTAATGTGCTAAAAACCTGAATACTTCTATCAATCCAAGTATCCTTCTTCAATGCTGAGATTACTCCGAATATCAATCCTAAAATCATAGCAATTATAATTGCCGAAACTGCCAAAACAAAGGTATTTGGTAAGGTTTCTCCAATAACTTGACTTACTTTTTTTCCTTGTTTTGCAAACGATGCTCTTAAATATGGTAATTTAATTACTGTACTGGTTTCTGCAATTGTAAAGAGCTTAGCACCTGAATATTTCTGGTTATCAAAAAAAGTATAATCCTCTGTCGTAGCTGAATGAAAGGATAACGGCGACAAATCGTTTAGATAATACAAGTATTGCGTTCCAAGAGGTTTATCAAAGCCATACTTCTTTTTTACAGCCTCGACCTGTTCTGCTGTTTGATTTTGACCTAGCATCATTTTTGCTGGATCGCCAGGTAATACGGTAAATAATAAGAATATAACGGTTACGACTCCTACTAATGTAAGAATGGCGTAAAAGATTTTATTTAGAAGATAGTAAAGCAGATTATTAATTTTCTTTCAACAATATTTCTATCAAAGATGTGTAATGTGTGTTATTCATTGAATTAATTGAGTCTAACTTTTTCTGCGCTATCTCAGTTTCTTTGTAAACATAAACTTCCAAAATATCATCTTTTGAAATTGAGTTAGATTCTTCTTCTGAAGAAATTTTTCCGTTAATTAAATAAACTGTACCATCATCTTCTTTTTCAATTACATCTCTTTCAGATTCCGATAAATCATTTAATTCGATATCCTCAATATCTTTCCAATGTGCTTTATTGACTACTGTACCCTTTTTAAGAACTACTATCCCTGGGTTTGCACGCACAACAGTTTTTACAACTTTCTCATCACATAAATAGGTGTCGAAGTTTAAGTTATAATCCGATTTTAATTGCTGTTTAGCTTCATCTCCTGAAGCTGATAACCCAATTACTGTATATCCTTTTTTTATAGCATCATCAGTAAAATTCTTCAATTTCAATAAACCTTCTTTTTCAGAATTATAAACGTTATACATCGCTATAACTACAAGATGATTTTTGTCTAGAAAGTAACTTGTCAAGTCTTCATCTGCAGATTCAATTGTAAAATCTTGTATAGATGGAATATAGCCTGGATCAATCTCTTTAGTTTCGACACCAATATATTCGCCACCTTCAACATTAGGATAAGTACCGTTGGTTACAAATTCTTGTTCTTCGCCGTTAACTTTAAACGTCCATGTATACTCTATTATTGGCTTGGCAGCATCCTCAGGAACTGCCATTTCGTCTTGTAAATTATTACCAATCTTGTATGCCCTAAAGTCTATTGAAGGCAAATGCATTAAAACGTGATAAGCAAACCAAAGTGAAACGATAAAACTCAATAAAGCTAAAATTGTGTTTGGTAAGGTTTTAAATAAGGGTTTTATGTATTTCTGTCCAAAAAATAATATTAATATTAATACTAGCAGAACAACATCCTTTGTAAAACTCTCCCAAGGTGTTAATTTTAGGGCATCTCCAAAGCAACCACAATCTTTTACTTTATCGAAATACGCCGAATAGAATGTAAGGAATGTAAAGAAAACTATCATACCTAAAAGCATCCAAATAGTAAATTTCTTTTTATAACCTATTAAAAGAAAGACACCTAATATAACTTCTAGAACCACTACAAAAACTGAAATTCCTAAAGCGTAAGGCTCTAAAAAAGGAATGTTAAGGACATCTGTACTAAAATATTCTTGCAACTTATATGAAAAACCAAGCGGGTCGTTCAACTTTATAAATCCTGAAATGATAAATAATATCCCAACGAATATTCTGCTTATTTGAACTATATACTTCATAACTGTTATTTTCCTTCTCCTAAATGAATCATTGCAAAAACAGCATAATTAATCATATCCTGATAATTGGCATCAATCCCTTCACTCACTATTGTTTTACCTGCATTATCTTCTATTTGCTTGACACGTAATAATTTTTGTAAAATTAAATCCGTAAGGCTACTCACACGCATATCTCTCCAAGCTTCGCCATAATCATGGTTTTTATCCATCATCAATTGCTTTGTAATTGCAATATGCTTATCGTAATTTTCTATAGCTTCCTTAGTTTCCATATCGGGTTGCTCAACAACACCCTTTTCTAACTGAATTAAAGCCATGATACAATAATTGATGATTCCAATAAATTCACTTACTTCGCCCTCATCTACTTTCTGAACGTCATTTTGTTGCAAACCGCGAATACGCTGTGCTTTTATAAAAATCTGGTCAGTTAACGATGGTAATCTTAAAATACGCCAAGCACTTCCGTAATCACTCATTTTATTTATAAATAAGTTACGACATTTTAAAATTACAGCATCGTATTGTTTAGAAGTATTAGACATGCGTTTCCTATTATTTTTGCGTAAATTTCGCTCAAATAGTTTAATGTTCAAAGTTTAAAGTTTAAAGTTTTCAACTAAATGACAATCAACTGCAAAGGTCAGCTTATAGATTTATCACGTCCAAAAGTAATGGGTATATTTAACGTAACTCCAGACTCGTTCTATGATGGTGGTCGCTATAAAGACGCAAACGATATTTTAAAACAAGTTGAACTCATGCTCAATGAAGGTGCTACCTTTATTGACATTGGTGGCTATAGCTCAAAACCTGGTGCAGATTTTGTTTCAGAAGCTGAAGAATTACAACGCGTAGTTCCTGTTGTTGAATTAATTTTGAAGAATTTTCCCGAAACTTTAATCTCCATTGACACCTTTAGAAGCAAAGTAGCTAAAAAAACGATTGAAGCTGGCGCTGCTTTAGTTAATGACATTTCTGCTGGAAAGCTGGACCAAAAAATGATTGAAACCGTTGGCAAACTTAGTGTACCATACATTATGATGCATATGCGTGGTAATCCAAAAACCATGCAGCAGCAAACAGACTACGATGATTTACTCAAAGCTATTATAAGTTACTTTGGTGAACAAATCTCAAAAGCACATGAGATAAAAATTAATGATATTATTATTGACCCAGGATTTGGGTTTGCAAAAACCTTAGAGCAAAACTACACTCTTTTAAAGCATTTGGATTTATTAAAAATAACGGACAAACCTATTTTAGCAGGTATTTCTAGAAAATCAATGATATATAAAGCACTAAACACAACAGCTAAGGAAGCATTAAATGGCACAACAGCCTTAAATATGATTGCTTTAGAAAACGGCGCTTCTATTTTACGTGTTCATGATGTAAAAGAAGCTATGGAATGTATTACTCTTTTTAATCAGCTAAAATCTAACTAAATGCGTTATTTATATATTCTTCTTTTAATAGTTTTATGTAGTTGTAATAACCAACGTGAATTACAACTTCCAGAAATTAAAGATGCAAAGTTTACAGAAGTTTTAGATGTTTCACCCGCTTATATTTTTTATGATGAAACGCAACTAGACTCTACACTTTTTAATAGAAAAAACTTAATTAGCACGACGAATTGGTTAGTAAATGTCGATAAACGATTGACTTTAAAGCAAGTCATTCCGCATATACAATATTTACAAAACAAACGTCAAAAGGCTTCAATGCACAAAAATGAAAATGCTAAAAATTACTTTACTTGTAATGATACCAGTATCAAAAATTTGGGTTTTTTGGAGTTTACGAATGTGAATTATGTCACTGATATTGATAATTATGAAAATAATGATAGTTCTATAAAAGATGATTTTAGCTTTATAAGCATAGGGTGTCACAGAGGTAATGCAATATCTTTAGATGTGATTTACAAAGACAAAGAATCAATAAATAAAACAATATCATTAGACTCTTTACTTTTTGACGATGACTTTAAAATGAATACTAAAAACAATTTCTCAATAAACTTATTATTTGACTATAAATTAAGCTTTCAAGAATATATTAAGTTTAAGCAAATTATTAGTAATCTAACAAAGGATAAATCTAAAATAAATAATGATGAGTTTTTCTTTTAAGTTTAATTCTTAAATTAGCATAAAACCAACTCACTTGAGCGACATACAACTTTGGGATTTTAGATTAATAGATTTTGTAGATGTATTTCTTGTGGCTATTCTGCTTTATTACATCTATAAATTAGTTCGTGGTACCGTTGCTATAAATATTTTTATTGGCATCTTAATCATTTACTTGGTTTGGGTTGTTACAGATTACCTTAACATGCACTTGCTTTATAGAATTGTAGATGGTTTTATGAAGGTTGGTATTATTGCCTTAATTGTGGTCTTTCAACCAGAAATCCGTAAATTTTTACTGATGGTAGGTTCCACTAACTTATCTGGTAAACGCCGTATTTTTAAGAATTTTAAATTTTTAAACAGTGATACAGAAACCACTAACGATGTTGAAGCTATCGTAAATGCATGCGTAAAAATGAGTACTACAAACACCGGTGCTTTAATAGTCATTGAGCGCAATAACAATCTCGATTTCTTAACCAATACTGGTGATGAGATGAATATTAAAGTTTCACAGCCAATTTTAGAAAGTATCTTCTTTAAAAACAGCCCGTTGCACGACGGTGCTATTATTATTGATAATAATGTTGTAAAGGCGACGCGTGTTATTTTACCTGTAAATAACGAAGTCACTATTCCAAAACGTTTTGGTTTGCGCCATCGTGCAGCGTTAGGCATTACTGAAAAAACAGATGCATTGGCTTTGGTTGTCAGTGAAGAAACAGGCACACTATCTTACGTAAAAAATGCAGAATTTGTGATGTATGATACAAAAGATGACCTTATAGACAAAATTAAGAAAGACTTGATATAATGGAATGTAAAAATTGTAAAACAGAACTAAGCATTAATAGTAGCTACTGTAATACTTGTGGTGGTCGTGTCGTGAGAAATAGATTGACTTTCAGAAATTTATTTGAACATATCACTGAAACTTTTTTCAATTTTGACAATAAACTATTAAGAACGTTTATCGACTTGTTTAAAAAACCAGAACGTGTCATTGCTGGTTATATCTCTGGAGTTAGGAGACAATACGTTAACCCTATAAGCTACTTGGCATTAGCGTTAACAATTGGTGGATTATATATAATTGTTCTCAATAAGTTTTTCCCAGATGCATTGGCAGGAATGTCTAATCCCTATGGGGTAAAAGGTCAGGAAGAAGCAGTTAAGAACAGTATGTCTATAATTAGTGAATATTACTCCATAGTTATGATCCTTTTTGTCCCTGTTTATGCTTTATTTTCCAGATTAGTGTTTATTAATAGAAAAGAATATAACTATACTGAGCATATTGTAATGGCTATGTACATTATCGCTCAATTTTCTTTGGTAAGCTCAATTTTGAATATTGTGTGTTTAGTTTGTGGAATAAATGCTACAATACTTGGTTTGTTTTCGATATTTTTTCAGATAGGTTTTTTTGCATATTGTTATAAGCGTATCTACAAGATATCTGTAGCAGGTATGATTTTAAGAACATTATTCTTTTTAGGCATATTAGCTGTGATAATGGTATTACTAATAATCGCTGGTGTTGTTTTTGCTATGATTTTCAAAGATAATCCAGCAGTTATTGAGTTTATGGAATCTCAAAAAGCCATATACGAGAGTCAACTTCCTGTAAAAGACAGTATCAATTAGACAACTTCTGCTTTCAAAAATTGTACCTCATAAAGGTTACGGTAATAGCCATTTTTTTAATATTAAAACTTATAATTTAAACCCATCATAAAATATCGTTCGATTAAGGGTGTTAGAGAAATAGAATTGATAGTTTCCGAAATTGAAAATATATTGAAAGACCGATTATTGAATAAATTATTTACTCTAATAAAAGCTGAAAAACCAGTTTCCCTAAAATTATATCTACCTAAGATATTTGTAAAAAGATAAGTGCTTTTTCGCTTTGGCAAATTACCAAATTTATAAAAGTTATTAATTACAGAAATATCAAACTTATCTGAAAAAACAAAATCTAAATCTAAAAAAGACTTGTTATTAGTATTTTCAAAATCTGTAGAATTTATTTCAAAAAAAGACCCATTCCATTCAGTACCCAATGTGTAATTAAAAAACCCGCTAAATGCAGACCTCATCTCAAATCCATATATAAGATTAGATGAAGTAACTTCTCGAAACTGAGTATTAATTATATCAGTAAAATTATATTTATTAAAACTTGATTTTAACTTAAGGTTCGAATCAAGAAAATTAATATATCTATCTAAGCCTAAGCTGACTTGAAAGCTATCACTATCCTCTAAAATTATCTGCTCGGTTAAATTAAAATTTAGATTTATTGAAGAGTCCGTAGATAAAAAATTTTCATTTTTAGTGTAATTAAAACCCACATTAAATGAAAAGTTATCTGACCATGCCCCATATTTATAATTTAAAAAAATAGTATTTGCTCTTAGCAATTCTTGACTGTCTAGTCCTTTATAAAATCCTCTATAAAATATTTGTGTAAAAGCGTTGAGAGCATTATTAATGTTTGTTGTTTTTGCAGAAGAAGCCAATCCTAAATTAAAGTTACTTTTATCTTCCTTAAATTCAGCAATTAATTTAGCATTTATATAAAAAAACTTATTTTTCTCTGATGAAGCTAAGCGTCTATTATTTATATTTTTATAATTAAAATCTATATTACCAGCTATATTTATTTCACCAAATGATTTTCTATATCTGTTGTTAAAATAAATTAGATCATTATTTAAGTTTATAGCATTTATAAAATCTTCATCTGACTCAAAGTTAACATCATTTTCATCTTCAAAAGTCAACTTACTTTCAACTTTATCATTCCTTTTTGTATATCCTAAATATGATTCTAGGTTTGAATGCTTATTATTGTTTATTAAGCCTAGCTGAACTACATCTAAATTCATTTCAGAATCTAAAAATGAATTTGAATTAATCAATTGAGAGGCATTATCAAACTCAAACAAATCACCATACAAATAAGGGCTTACAAAGTAATTTCCTGGTTTTTTTTCTTTTATATGTCTTGCAGATACAATTACTGCTAAACTGTCTTTAATTTTATGCGTGTAATGTAAAAAATGGCTTTGATAGTTGCTTTTTGAAACTAAATTCTCAGATATATCAATACCGTTTTGCTGTAAAGCAGATTGTCCTTTTGATTTTAATCTAAAAATAGAACCTGTATATTCTAAACGCTCTTTACTACTTAAATCCCAAGTGAAATCAATTTTAGCTAGACCTAATTTTTCATTTAAACTGGTATTAAAATTTTCTGAAAGTTGAAAAGGGTTTTCAACAATAAAATTTGTAATATTTTGACTTATAAAGTCTTTTGTATCATTGAATAAAATACCATTAACTTTTACTTTAACATTCTTGGATAGATTTAGTATTGTATTAGCATTTGTAAATTTTGAATTATTAAAATTCACAAACCTATTATCAAATATAGGTCTTCTAGTATTTAAACTTTGCTGTTTAAATGCGGTTTCACCTTTACCAATACTATAACTTAAATCTTTATTTTTAGAATTTAATATAGAATTGATTGTTGACACAACATCATCTCCAATATTATTTATGTCAAGAAAAGCATAAGATTTAGTTTTATCGATAAAGGATATTAAATTCCCATTGACATCAAAACGATTATCGGTGGCAAATCCA
The DNA here is from genome assembly GCF_013042245.1 of Winogradskyella sp. Classification (GTDB taxonomy): domain Bacteria; phylum Bacteroidota; class Bacteroidia; order Flavobacteriales; family Flavobacteriaceae; genus Winogradskyella. The sequence goes on from NZ_JABDQL010000051.1 coordinate 11,092, forward strand.
ACATCAATATTACCAAATAATAATTTCTTTTTATCTTCTTTTAAAGTAAGATTTATAGCAACATCTTCAGTATCTCGTATATTTTTTAGTAATGGGTTTTTAGTATAATTTTGTAGTACTTCTACATCCTCTACATAATCAGCATTTAAGTTCTTAGTTAAAATTGTATAACCACCATCAAACAAATCATCATTATCTATTTTTACATTAGTGACTAACTTTCCTTGAAAACTAATTACACCATCACTATTTATTGAAATACCGGGAATACTTTTAAGCATCTGTTCAACCACAACACCTTTTTTTTTATTAAAAGCATCAACTTTAAAAATTATTGTATCTCCTTTAACCTTAATATCTCGCTCAATATCAATAACTACTTCATCAATTTTAGTGATACTCGCTTTGAGATTGAAATTAATAATCTTGTTGTCATCAATATAAAATTCCAACATTTTTTTTTCATATTGTAAAGATGAAATTTCTATTGTATAAGTACCTGTTTCTAAATTCTCTATTTTATAACGTCCTTCTTTGCTAAAAGTATATTTAATTAGGTTTTGATTTTTGTAAACTAAAATATTTGCATCATTGATAGGTTTATTTTCATAACTTGAAATATAACCACTCAAGGAAAATTGTGCAAACAAAAAATTGCTTGTTAAAAAACAAGCAATTTTTATAATTTTAGGTATGATTATATAACTTAATTTTCTTCCCATTCGTATTTTAATTCAAATCCGCCTCGCTTAAATTGTGAAGTACTAGATTTATCTTTTTTGTATTCACGTGGCAATTTGGAAAAAAGAACATCAGAACCACCTTTAGTATTATCATACAACTCTACATACTCTTTTAAACTTACTTCTCGCAATGATGATAGGTAATCATTTTGTTTAAAAATAAAATCTTCAACAACATCCAAATCTCTTTTTGATACAGCTTTAAGTGTCCATATTAGCTTATTTTCTTCTTCAATAATCTTTATTGCAAGACCAGGTAAACTATTAAACTTCCATGGTCCATATCGAAAGGGTATTGATAAATCCACATAGGCTTTATATTTTCTACCTCTAAATTGAGTTTTTAATTCAACACATTGGTAACCATTTATAAGTTTTTTGATACCTGTTAGTTCCCAGATTTGAATTGGTATTTTCTCTTTAATCAAAAGTACTTCTCTACCAAGACTCTTTGTGCTTATAATACTATCATTTATACCTAGATATACAACATTTTCTGAACCGTTACCAGCACCCAAAAAACTTATCTGTGGATTACCAGTTTCTGAATCAATATCATACTTCTTAAAATCTTTTAAAAAAATAGTTTTCGTTGTATTGTATCTTACATTATCATCTAAACTTAATAGATATCCTGTTTTATAAAGCGGTCTTCCAAGATTGTAATTAACTTCGTATTCATAAGTTACTACTTTATCTTGACTAAAACCTAAAGAGAAAATAGAAATAATGAGATAGAAAAAGATATTTTTCATTTTCATCTACATAGGCGCTATAACTGGTGATTTTCTAAAATCTGAAGTCATCATAAAATTTCCATTTAGCATATCCTGCATACCTTGTGCACAATCAGCATCGCTAACCCTAGAATTTGAATAATAATATTCTCTCCTTTCATCTCCAGTATCTGGATCTACGAAAACTAATGTCACCCAACAAGTATTGTAATCAAGGTTATTAGAACTAGACTCAATAATTTCAGTTGAATTGAGAAATAACACACAACTCAAAACAAATAATAAATTTTTCATGTTTTTGATTTTTAATGGTTTATATCTCAAACATAAACATAAACATAAACATAAACAACAAAAAGTAGGATTTTATTTCAATCTAAACCGCTTCAGCTTTCAAAAACTGAACTTCATAAAGATTACGATAATACCCATCTTCTTTTTCCAGAAGTGTTTTGTGATTTCCAATTTCAACAATTTGACCAGCGTCCATAACTATAATTTTATCCGCTTGTTGAATGGTAGCCAAACGATGTGCAATAATTATAGATGTCCGACCTTCTGTTATTTTATCTGTTGCATCTTGCATCAATTGCTCAGAATACGAATCTACAGAAGATGTTGCTTCGTCCAAAATCAAAATACTTGGATTAGTCATGTATGCTCGTAAAAACGAAATTAGTTGTCTCTGTCCAGAAGATAACATTACACCACGCTCTTTTACATTATAATGGTAACCTTTTGGTAAGCTTGAAATAAAATCATGAATACCAATAGCCTTAGCCGCAGCAACTACATCTGCTTCAGAAATATTGGGATTATTAAGTGTTATGTTATTCAGAATAGTATCTGCAAACAGAAAGACGTCTTGTAAAACAACAGCTATTTGTTCTCGCAATGAGTTTAGAGAAAATTTTTGAATATTAGTTCCGTCAATAGCGATTTCGCCCGAATCAATATCGTAAAAACGATTCAATAAGTTAATAATGGTAGATTTTCCAGCACCAGTTGCTCCAACAATAGCAATAGTCTCGCCAGAATTTATATCTAAATTTACACCCTTTAATACTTCTTCGCCTTCTAAATAAGAAAAACGAACATTGCTTAACAAAATATCACCTTTAAAATGAGCAGCCTCTATTTGACCCTTATCATTAATCTGAGACTCCGTATCTAATACTTTAAATACACGATCAGCAGCAACCATTCCCATTTGAAGGGTATTGAATTTATTAGCAATCTGGTTTAATGGCCTAAACAACATAGGGACAAACATGGTAAAAGACACCAAATCACCTAATGTAGTAGTCGTACTTCCGCCTAAAATATCATACCCACCTTTCAGAATTATAGCTGCCAATGTTATAGATGATAAAATTTCGGCAATTGGAAAGAAAATTGAATTATACCAAACTGTTTTTAACCAACCTTTTTTATGACGTTCATTAATTTTTGTGAAGTTGTTATATTCAGTTTTCTCTCTTGTGAATAACTGAAGGATTTTCATTCCAGTAACACGCTCTTGAACGAAAGAATTGAGATTAGACACTTCCGTACGCACATCTTCAAAAGCACGTTTCATGTACCTTTGAAAAATTTTTGTAGCAAAAACTATTAGTGGTAAGGTTACAAAAACAATCAAACTTAGCTTTGTATTGATATAAAGCATAACACCAGCAACAACTACCATTTTTAGTATATCACTAAATATCATAAATAATCCTTGTCCAAAAATATCGGCAATACGCTCCATATCTGTAACCGCACGCGTTATCAAAACACCAACAGATGACTTATCATAATAGGTCATTTTAAATTTGAGCATATGATTAAAAAGCTTTACTCTAATATCTTTTACAACTGATTGTCCTAACCAACTTGCGTAATAGATAAATAAAAGTTGACATATAACTTCTAAGACTAAAAGTCCTACCATTAAAAGAATGTAGGTCATAAAGCCATCATAAAGTCTTGGGCTAATATTGACATCAATGGCTTCTTTTAAGACATAAGGTCTAGCAGCACCAAAAACAGCAAGTCCAATAACACAAATTAATGACAAAGCAAATATCAAACGGTACGGTTTTATATAACCAAGTAGACG
>NZ_JABDQL010000055.1 GCF_013042245.1 Winogradskyella sp.
TAACGTTTTTTGCTTTCTAAGAAGGTTGTTCAGTTCAACAACAGTTTCTTTAATGTTTAATACCGCCTTTTTTCCCATAGGTAAATATACGAAATATATACGGCAATACATAACTTAAATGGTATTATTAGTTCTATGCCGGAAATGAAAGCTGCTAAAGCTGAGTTTGACAAACTTCAAAAAATTTTAGGTGCAGATATCCAAGCTTCAGTAACAGAGTCTAGAAAAAAGCTTACACAATATACTAGAAGCACCTAATAAAACAATTGCTGAAAAATGATGCTAGAAAAAAAATAGCTGAATTAGAATCTAGAATACAAGAAGCCCCACATCTTCGCAAAAAACTGCTGCGCAAAAGTATTTTGACCTAACTAAACCTATACAGGAAAAAGCCTTAAAAACCATACAAAAAGTTGGACGCGAAAAAGATTTTAAATATGTTTTTGGCTCTACACCTGTTTCTGGTTTACTTATGACTGAAGGAACCGATTTAATGGAAGCTGTAAAAAAAGAAATAGGTATAAACTAAGAGTTACTTACTCTATTATCTACGTTTTTTCTTTGCCTTAAATTTTGCCTTGTTCTTACGTTGGTTAAAAGGAATTGCATCGTCAAAAGTATGTTTTGCCTTTTTTGGTTTGTTTTTTCGCCACTTATCATTTTCTGGCAATAATACGTTGAGTAAATCCTTTCGTCCCAACTTATTCAATGTTTTACGAATCCAATTTTTATTTTCCTTTTTATACCAGAAGAAAAAACGGTGTTGCTCATCTTTTTCCTTTTTAGTCTTTGGTGTTTTAGTTGGTTTTAAAGTATAAGGATGATAACCACTATAATAAATCACCGTAGCAACCGTCATTGGCGTAGGTGTAAAGCCCTGAACCTGCTCTAACTGAAAGCCCATATTTTTAGTTTCGGCAGCTAGATTTGCCATATCTTCAACTTCACAAGCTGGGTGATTAGAAATGAAATATGGAATTAATTGAAGATTGAGGTTCTTCTTAATATTTATCTTATCGAAGCGTTCTTTAAACTTATGGAAATAAGTAAATGATGGCTTTCGCATTAACTTTAAAACTGGATCGCTAGTGTGTTCTGGCGCCACTTTTAATCGGCCAGAAACGTGCTTTGTCATTACCTCTTCTGTATAATCATCTAGCTCTTTAGCATCAGCATTCTTATTAAATTCTGGCACCAACATATCATGTCTAATTCCACTTCCAATGAATGATTTTTTAACTTTTGGATGCTTATCTACCGCTTGATATAATTCTGTTAGAGGTTTATGCGATGTATCTAGATTGCTACAAATCACAGGTGAAATACAACTTGGTGCGACACACTTATCACAGATAGATTGTACCTTGCCTTTCATCTGATACATATTAGCAGATGGACCACCGATATCACTCAAATAGCCTTTAAAATCTGGCATATTAGCAACTTTATCTACTTCTCTTAAGATAGATTCTTTACTGCGGCTTGCAATAAATTTCCCTTGATGTGCAGAAATGGTACAAAAACTACAACCTCCAAAACAACCGCGATGAATATTGATGGATGTCTTAATCATCTCAAACGCTGGGATTGGTCCTCGCTTATTGTACTTAGGATGTGGTAATCTTGTGTATGGCAAATCAAAAGAAGCATCAATTTCTTTTTCCGTCATTGTAGGATAAGGCGGATTAATCATCAATGTTTTATTACCTACTTTTTGAAATATGCGTCTTGCCTTAAGTTTATTAGATTCTTGCTCGATTATTTTAAAATTCGATGCAAACTTCTTTTTATCTTTTAAACAAACTTCGTGCGATACAATTTCAACATCTTCCCAGTTTGAATTTTTAGGAATTGTCTCATTTTTATTGATTAAAACCGCTGTTTGCTCTATAGTTTTTAAACTCGAAAATGGCACCCCTTTTTGAAGCAAACGCACGACTTCTCGCAATGGCTGTTCGCCCATTCCATAAACCAACATATCTGCTTTAGAACTTTCTAGAATTGTTGGCATTAATTTATCACTCCAATAGTCGTAGTGCGTAACACGACGTAATGAAGCTTCGATTCCACCTAACAATACAGGCGTATTTGGGAATTTCTCCTTTAAAATATTTGAATATACTGTAGTTGCATAATCCGGTCTAAAACCAATATCACCATTTGGTGTATAAGCATCTTTATCACGACGTTTTTTACTTGCTGTATAATTACTTACCATCGGATCCATACAACCACCCGTAACTCCAAAAAACAAGTTTGGTGTTCCTAATTTTTCAAAATCTTGAAGATTGTCACTAACGCTTGGTTGGGGTATAATGGCGACCTTTAAGCCCATACTTTCTAGCAAACGTCCAATAACAGCAGGACCAAATGTAGGGTGATCTACAAAAGCATCTCCACTAAATAATATAACATCTAGTGTTTCCCAACCACGTATTTTCACCTCTTTTCGGGTAGTTGGCAACCAGTCCGATAATTTTAGTTCTTGCATAGCTTTGTAAAAATACGCTAATTCTAAATATTCTGGTATATTAGGACTTATAATGCTTGATGATTAAAGCATCTTCAACGTGTTAATTTCCTGTGTAGTAAGCAATTTCCAATGACCTCTTGGTATATCCTTTTTGGTTAGGTGACCAATCGCCACACAATCAATTTTTACTAAATCGTATTTAAAATGGTCAAAAACAGTACGTAAAATAGTATTGCCTGTATTCTTGATTTTTATGCCAACTTTATTTTTAGATTCACCTTCTATGTAGCTTATTTCTTCAACGGTAACAAGTTTACCATCAATCTTAAAACCTTCTTGGATTTGTCTTAAATCTTCGTATTTAAGATTCTTATCTAATTCAACTTGAAATAAACGTGCTACACCATTCTTAGAATTCGTGAATTTTTGCATGATTTTTTCATCATTGGTAAACAACAATAAACCTAATGAATTCCGTCCTAAACGACCAATTGGCTTAATCTTTGCTGATGTTGCGTTGGCTACCAAATCCATAACGGTACGCCCTTTTCCTTCAGCAGTTGTAGTTGCAAAACCCTTTGGTTTGTTTAATAAAACGTAGGCTTTAGGTTCTGGATTTATACGGCGTCCATCGAAACGTACATCATCCGTTGGCTTTACCTTATGACCCATTTCTGTGACAATTGTTCCGTTTACAGAAACTAATCCTATAGCTATATTTTCATCGGCTTCACGGCGGGAACACATCCCTGAATTGGCGATGTATTTATTCAATCTTATCTCGTCTGATTTTGAAATTTGTTTTGGAGCTGCTTTCTTTTTTGCCGCATATCTTGGTTTTGAAAATGGCTTTTTCCCTGCACCGGAGTTTTGCTTTCCGTCTCTCTTTCCTCGCCCTTTATTACCTTGCTGTTTGCTCATCGTTAAATTTTTTGCAAAGGTAATACAATAACTAACATTAACTACTTAATTTCTACAGTTGTTTGACGCTCAGTATTTACCGTTAACTTAGTAACATCTGGTCGTGAGTAATGACCAACAGCATCAAAATTTTGACGTTCTTCAAGTACACGATTAAAATCTATAGTTTGGTAAAATATACCTTCTTTGTGAAGAATTGGCTCTATAATCCATTCGCCATCTGGCCCTGCGATACAACTTCCTCCGTTAGCTAAGGTGTCTGGCGCATTTTTAATGATTTCATCATAATAAATTATGCCTTTTGGAAAATCTGATTTTGACATTAAACTCGAAACTGAAATCACATAAGAGCGTGATTCTCGTGCAATAAAGCGTGTAATATCTTTGGTGTTATGGTCGCTACCAGGCCAGACCGCAATGTGTAGATTTTCGCCTTGACCATACAATGCTGTTCTTGGTAGTGGCATCCAATTTTCCCAACAATTGAGTCCACCTACAGTAAATGCTTTTAAAGGATGTACTTTAAGGCCATTTCCATCTCCTGGAGCCCAAGTTAAACGTTCATCGTAAGTTGGTTGTAACTTTCTGTGTACAGATTTAATTTCTCCGTTTTCATTAATATAAACTAATGATGCATAAATACTATGTCCACCGCGGTCTTCTGGGCGTTCCATGATTCCTAAATAAACGGCAATTTTATTCTCTTTTGCAAGTATACAAACCGAATCTAATTCGCCTTTTTCAATACAAATAGAATTGCTTACATAATGCGCATGTAACTTTTTGTTTACATCTGTATTCCACTCGGCACCACCAGTTAAAGCTAACCAAAATGGATAACCTGGTAATAATGCTTCTCCAAAAACAATGAGTTCTGCATTTTCTTTAGCGGCTTCGAAAATAGATTTTTCTATCTTTTTGAGAGTTTCGGATTTATTAAGCCAAATTGGAGCAATTTGCGCCATGGCAATTTTTAAAGTCGTATTCATTTATAGTCGGTTTAAAACTAAGTTTATATCTATTAGTATTATCGAAAAAACACCTGTCACAATTATAAACTTCAAAATATTATGAAGCCACAAGTAATGAGTCTTTCTATTGGATTTCCATAACAGTAATCCGTAAATAATTAATAAAATTACACTGGTGTAGAAAAAATAATACATTCGCCCTATTTCGAAATAAAACACAAGTATAAAAGACGTTGCAATGGTTACTGCTACTGCTCCTGTCAATAGATATTTTGAAATTTTTTCGCCATAAACTACAGGGATTGTTCTATAATTCAGTGCAAAATCTCCCTTTATGTTTTCTAAATCTTTAGTGAGTTCTCGCATTGAAACTAGCATAAATAAAAAGAGAGCGTGCATAAATACAACAAGTTCAAAGTTTCTATAATAAATAAAAATCACAAAAAAGGGTGTTACTGTTAAAATTGCCGAAACTAAATTGCCAGTTATGGGCATTTTTTTTAGCTTGTGGGAATAATACCAAATGGCAAAAATATAGAGTGCAAAGAATATCACTGCCCTAAAAGACACGTAACTAGCAAATATTACTGCTAAGAAGTTAAGCGTAAAATAGATAGACAACTTCGTATTTTGACTTACCAAGCGGTCAAGCATACTTTTATTTGGCCTATTTATTAAATCTTTTTCAGAATCGTAAAAATTATTAATAATGTACCCTGAAGCAATAACAGCTGAAGAAGCCAAGACCAATATCAATAGATTGATATCAAAGAGTACTTCTTTAAAATGTAAGTCTGGAGCAAAAATATAAATGGATGCTAAGTACTGTGCTAATACAACAATAAGAATATTATAACCGCGAACTACAGAAAAGAGACTAAAAACCTTTAAGATGAAGTGTTTTTGAGTCCTAGAAAGCATTGATTTTAGAAATTATAAACTACTTCTAACTTTTGATCTTTAAGCGCTTCTCTAGCCTTATCAATATCCTCTGTAAATCCAAGAATATATCCACCACCACCAGAACCACAAAGTTTTAAGTAATAATCGTTAGTTTCGATACCATTTTTCCAAAGTTCGTGAAATTGCTTTGGTATCATTGGCTTAAAATTATTCAAGACTACTTTAGAAAGTTGCTTTGTATTTTTGAACAAAGATTTAATATCACCTTTTAAAAAATCATCTACACAAGCGTCAGTGTGCTTTATAAACTGCTCTTTAAGCATACTCCGAAAGCCTTCATTTTTCATCTTCTCCATGAAAATACCAACCATAGGTGCAGTTTCTCCAACAATACCACTATCTAATAAAAACACAGCACCTTTTCCTTCTGCTTTCTGAGAAGGAATACCTGTTGCTTCTATATTATTTTTAGAATTTATAAGTATCGGTAAACTTAAGTAACTATTTAAAGGGTCTAAACCTGAAGATTTCCCATGAAAAAAAGATTCCATTGTAGAGAAAATAGACTTTAATTTTAAAAGTTTCTCTCTGGTTAAATTTTCAAGAACTGTAATCTTATCACTTGCATATTTATCATAAATAGCCGCGACTAAAGCACCACTACTGCCAACACCATAACCTTGCGGTATTGATGAATCGAAATACATACCGACATCAACATCTGCTTGAAGTTTAACTGCATCAAAAGTTACTAATTCTACATCTAAATCTTTTAAATAAGAGACAAAGCGTTTTAAACTTTCGTTAGACTTGATAGCTTCTTCAGACGAGTTATCATCTAATTTAAGTGCACCGTTGTAAAAATTATAGGGAATTGATAATCCTTTAGAATCTTTAATAATTCCGTATTCTCCAAAAAGAAGAATTTTTGAATAAAATAATGGACCTTTCATAGTTTCTATTTCGCTAGTAAGTTAGCCTATTTTTTTGGCACCTTTACCAACAACATCACAAATATAGTGACCATTTTGGCAATACACAACCAACTGGGTCTTAATGAATTCATAAACTTTATCTGCCTCAGCCTTTGGAAACAAGACATGTACATTAGCACCAGCATCTAAAGTGAAGCAAATATTAGAACCTGTTTCAGCTCTAAATTGCCATATTTTATTAATAATCTCAAGCGTATTTGGCTTCATTAAAATAAAATACGGCATGCTTGTCATCATCATGGCATGGAGTGTTAGAGCTTCACTTTCAACAACTTCTATAAATCGTTTTAGATTTCCCGATATTAAAATATCTTTTAATTCAGATAGATTTTCGTGTGCCTGTGTAAAACGTTTTTTGGCAAATGGGTGACCGTACATCAGTTTATGACCAACAGTACTGCTTACTTGTTTTTCGCCTTTATCAACTAAAAGAATTGCATCTTGATAATTTTGAAAATTGGGGTGAATTTCATCTTCAAACTTTACACCAAATAAATCTGAGCTTTCTGTCGACTCATTCTCTCCCCAAACCACAAGCTCGCCTTCAATACTTCTACATGCACTGCCCGAACCCAAACGTGCTAAGAAAGATGCCTTTTGGTTGAAGTATTCATCCGAATAATCTATTCCTAAGTCTTCTTCAACGCTCATTAAACACAAAGCCAACGCACTCATTCCCGATGCAGATGACGCAATACCGGAACTATGTGGAAATGTATTTGAGGTTTTAATTTTAAAGTGGTAGTCTCTTAAAAATGGCATATAAGTTTCAATACGCTCAAAAAAGGTTTTAATCTTTGGTTTGAAAGCTTCGTTGTTTTCACCTTCAAAAATAACATCAAAGCTAAAATCGTTGCCTTCTTTTTTTTTGTATGTAACCTCAGTAATTGTTTTACAGTTTGAAAGTGTAAAACTTATCGAAGGATTTTCTGGAATTTGATTTTCCTTTTTTCCCCAATATTTTACCAAAGCTATGTTACTAGGAGATTCCCATTTTACGCTTCCGTTTTCGACGTTAGATGTATAGGATTTAAGAGTAAAATTTTGTTCTGTCATTCCTGCAAAATTATAGTACAAAAATAGGTAAATTCTATAGTTTGGCTTAGGTTTCCTCAACCATAGCCAATAATTTTAGCATAGTTTTATAATTTCTGGCTGTAGCATTGACTTTTAGCTTTCTCTCAAAAAAATTTGAATTAAACTTTGTACGTCCATAACCAATGGCACTAAAGAAATAAATGCAATCATCGGTAATATAAATTTCTTCACCTGTGTACGACAATTTAGACACTTCTTCTAAACTAGATTTATCTGGCAGATTCTCAAACATCATAAAATAACTTTTTTCCTTTTCTTTATCTTGAAAAGGACATGCATCAAAGATCATTTTTAATTCTGATTCAGTTTTTACAAGCGTCGTAACTTCAAAACCAAAATGATGAAAGATTAATTTCTCTACTGTTGTTTTAATCTTTTTTGAGTCATCAGAAGATTGCAAAACCACATTACCACTTTGAATGTATGTTTGTACATTTTTAAAACCTGATTTAGAGAAAAGTTCTCGTAATTCTGCCATTGGGACTTTTCGATGACCGCCGACATTAATCCCTCTTAAAAGTACGATGCATGTTTTCATCTTTTTTATTTTTAGTTCTAATTTCGGACTGTCGCATTGGCATACTATCGATAAGGTCGAATATTTGTTTTGAAGTTATTGGTTTTTCAGACAAAAATTTATCGCCACCATCTAAACCGTAGAGTTTAATTTCAAAATTTTCGGATTTAGTTTTAAGCTGAATCTCTTTTGGTTCTGAAATCCAATCGTAGTAAGTGCAAGTACTTTTAAAGCATTTGTAAATGACTAACTTTCGTTCTAAAAGCGCTTCTTTTTTTGTCTGAAAATCTTTGAATTGTTTTTCTACTTTGTCGGAATTTTCGGCAGTACCAGAAATAACAATCACACGACTCTTCCATTGATGCGGCACTATGTTTTGACTATAAATCATTGTTGAAAATAATAAGATGATTAAAAATCTCATGATTCTAATTTGAAATTGATTGCGAAACAATATAAGCACTTGTCCACGCATTCTGAAAATTAAAACCACCCGTTACGGCATCTACATTTATAACTTCGCCTGCAAAATATAAATTGGGAATGCGTTTACTTTCAAAAGTTTTGAAGTTTATCTCTCTTAAATCTACACCACCTGCTGTTACAAATTCTTCCTTAAATATACTTTTTCCTGTAACTTGAAATACTGCATTGGTTAATTGGTTTGCAAGTGCTTCGAGTTGTATTTTATTTAACTCTGCCCAACGGTATGTTTCTTCAATTTCTGAAGCTAAAACTAACTTTTTCCACAAACGTTTTGGTAATTCAAACTGAGTGCTGTTGTAAACTGTTTTCTTTGCTGAGTCTAGTTTTAAAAACTTTAAATTATTTAAGCAATCTTCAAAATGTTGGCGAATAAAATTGATGCTTATCTCAAAATTATAATTCAGTTTTGCTAATTCTACAGCACCAAAGGCAGAAAGTTTTAAAATCGACGGCGCGCTCATACCTACATGAGTGATTAAAAGTGGCCCGTCAGATTCTAAATTTGAACCAAGTACTTTTACTTCGACATGTTTTTCAACAACACCTGGAATATCCTTAATCCTCTCATCTTTAATATCAAACGTAAATAATGATGGCACAGGCGGTATTATTGTATGGCCTAAGTCTGACAATAGATTCCAAATTTTAGGATTACTTCCTGTTGCAATAACAACTTTTTTACAGAACAAATTCCCTTGATTGGTTTCGATTTTGAAATGATTCTCCTTTTGAGATATTTCAACAAGCTCAGTATGACAATCTTTTATTGATTTCACAGAATGGTTATAAAGTACCTCAACATCATATTTTTTTGCTTCATTTAAAAAACAATCGATAATGGTCTGTGAGGAATTAGAGACTGGAAACATACGACCGTCATCTTCAATTTTAAGTTCAATTCCTCGTTCTTCAAACCAGGCAATAGTATCACCTGTCATAAACGTGTGAAACGGTCCAAGAAGTTCTTTTTTACCTCTTGGATAATTACCTATAAGTTCTGAAGGTATAAACTCGGCATGTGTGACGTTACAACGTCCGCCACCAGAAATCTTCACTTTTTGCAAGCCTGTTTTTCCTCTTTCTAGGATAGCAATATTAAGATTGTTGTTGTTTTTAGCAATATTAATAGCTGCAAAAAATCCAGCGGCACCACCGCCAATAACTATAATATCTAAATCTGTCTTAAAATTGCTCAAAAATTTACGGTCTTAACATTATCGCTGTAAATTTAGGGTTTTAAAAACTGATACTTTAATGCGAAAACTTTTTTAAATTCTTACAATTCTAACTTATGGCTGCGACACAGGTGACCTTAAAGTTATTATGGACTTACCCATTCCCCTAACAACCGCCGTGTCAAAATATCCATCGCTTCCTGAGAAATATCTATTGGCACATACTTAAAATTGACTTTCTTGTTGACCAAATATTCTAACAGTTTAAAGGTTTTAAAACCATCTCCAGTGCCTAACTCTAGGAAATTAAAAGGTTCAGAAAACTGTAATGCTTCATATATGTGTTTGGATTGTATCGATAGAATTTCGGACTCAGATTCTGTCAGATAATATTAGGGCATATTCATGATTTCCTGAAAAATCCGACTCCCATTATCATCATAAAAATATTTTGAAGACAAGTACTTTTTTTTTAGCTGTGAGTCCAGCGAGTACATCTTTTGCAAAGGTATCTATCATTCTATTTTGCTAATCTTATTCCAGAGAATTGCCATCTGGTTTCAGCTGAAAAAAGTTTCTGTAAGTTGGTCTACTGTGATTGGATTGTCTAATTTTGTGATACTATAAGAAGGATCGCTTTGAATCAAAAAATGAACGTGGTTTTTGTCCGTTCCTATTTCTAAAAAATTAACTTCATAACGTTTTTCTATATCATCACATATTTCAACTATAACTTTGTCGACTGAATCGGTTATAACAACCCGTCGATATTTTGCACTGCTCACAAAATGATATAGTAAAACTGTAACAGTATGACTTTTATGGATATATTTACTATTCTGTGACATCGAGTCACAAAATAGTAATAATTAACGAGGCAAGCCTCGAGGTATTAAACCTGAAAGCGAATAAATGCAACCATGCTCACAACCTTGATATATATTCATAGAATATACCATACCAACATCTGGGCTTGTAACTTTATTGACAATAGTTTTAGGAAACACATTGAGATATTGCGTTTTGTTTTTGCCTGTAACTTCGCCCTCTTTCCTACAATATTCTAAAAAATCGTCAGGCATTTCGTAAGACAACTCAAAAAATCGATTGTGAATATTACGTTGCGCACCGCGACCTTTTATAATAGATATATTGCTCATACTAATTTAAAAAAATCTGTAAATGGACTTCTAAAATTAGATGTAATTTTATCTTAATACTGTTAATTACTCAAAAGGTTTTGAACAAATTTTGTAGGAAGAGTTATGTTATTTTATCTACCTGGAAAATCCGCTTTACGTTTCTCCAAAAAGGCAGTTGTGCCTTCTATAAAATCTTCGGTACCAAAACAGTTACCAAAAGCTACTATTTCGGCTTGGTAGCCATCGACGCCATCTTTGTAATTTGCATTTACTGCAGCAATTGCTTCTGCAATAGCTACTGATGAATTTCGCATAATTTTATTAGCTATTTTTTCAGCTAAAGGTAAAAGTTCTTCTTGCTCTACCACATGATTTACCAATCCATAGTTTAAAGCTTGATTGGCATCAATCATACCTGCGGTCATAACCATCTCCATAGCGCGACCTTTACCGACTAATTGCGGCAAACGTTGTGTGCCTCCATAGCCGGGAATAACACCTAAAGAGACTTCTGGTAAGCCCATTTTTGCATTGCTGCTCGCCACTCTAAAATGACAAGCCATAGCTAATTCTAAACCGCCGCCTAATGCAAAACCATTTACAGCAGCAATGGCTGGTGTACTTAAATTTTCTACAAAATCAAATAATAATTCTTGTCCTTTTGCTGCGAGTTTTCCACCTTCTTCGACATTAAAATCTGCAAATTCACTAATGTCAGCACCTGCTACAAAAGCTTTTTCGCCGCTTCCTGTAACGATAATGACTTTGGTGTCTATAGATTGGTTAGCTTCATAAAATGCGTCGTGTAGTTCTTGAATTGTGTCACGGTTTAAAGCATTTAATTTACTTGGACGGTTAATAGTAATGGTGGTGATTCCGTTTTCGGTAGTTGAGAGTATGTTATTGTAGTTCATGTATTAAATTTATAAGGATTCTAAATCAGGTTCAGAATTGCAATGTTTTTATTATTTCTTTGGAAACGCTACTGTAAAGATAGTACCTTTTCCATATTCAGATGTAAAATTAATAGTTCCGTTATAAGTTTCTACTATTTTTTTAACCATCGCTAAGCCGAGTCCCATTCCACTTGTCTTAGTTGTAAATTTTGGCTCAAAAACCTTATGTTTATTATCCTCACTTATACCCAATCCATTATCTTCGACAGTAATATTAACATTAACTTCATCGGTATATACGCGAACTTCTATTCTTGGATTTTCAGCATCTTCGGGAATAGCTTGTATTCCGTTTTTTACCAAATTAGTTACAACACGAATGAGTTGTGTTCTGTCAAAATTGGCAATAATTTCTTTTTCCTGAGGGATGAAATGAATGTAATTTTCATTAAAAATATCTAAAGCCAATTTCACCACATGTACCACGTCAAGTTCTTCTTTTTGTTGTGCAGGCATTTTTGCAAAGTTTGAAAATGCCGAAGCTATAGAACTCATGGTGTCTATCTGCTGAATCAATGTATTGCTATATTCTGATACTTTTTGTTGAATATTTTCATCCTCAGGGTCAAATTTTCTTTGAAAACTTTGCACACTTAGGCGCATTGGTGTTAGTGGATTTTTAATTTCATGCGCTACTTGTTTTGCCATTTCACGCCACGCCTGTTCACGTTCGCTTGTTGCTAATTGCACCGCAGATTCTTCAAGCTCATCAATCATACTATTGTAAGACTTTACAAGTGTTTCAATTTCTGCACCTGAAGATTCGATTTCTATTTTTTTATTTCGCTTTTCAAGTCTAATTTCATTCAGCTTATCACTGATACTTTTTAGTGATTGCGTAATGTATTTTGAAATAAAATATGCCAGTACAATGGCAGCCAATATCATAACGAGATAAGCATAACCTAGACGTACTAAAAATTCATTGAGCTCTCTATTAAAGATGTCATCATCTTCTAAATACGGTATATTTAGAATAGCAATGTTCTTAAATTTTTCATCTGTAATATAGGAATATGATGATTGAAAAACCTTTCCGTTAGTTTCATTCTTTAATACATAACGATGCTCTGCAGTATTTGATAATTGATTTAAAATTTCGGCACTTAAACACTCATTAACTGTATTTATTTGTAATGCCGCTTTTGAGGATTTAAGCAATTCTCCTTCTAAATCATATAAGTTAATCTGTAATCCATGAACATGAGCAATATTGAAAATCTCTTTTTGGAAAATATAAGGCAGTTTCTCTGGAATAACAGGGAAAGAAGTTTTGTCAATGACCAAATCTATACTTCGTCTTATCGCAGCTTCTTTACGTTCCAGTCTATCAGCATGGTATTCTCTAGCCTCTTCATTGTATTGGTGTATGGTTACAGCACCAATTAAAACTGAAGCTAACAATACCAAAAGTATCATGGCTATGAATATACGCGAACGAAGAGATAGTTTTTTTAACGCCATAAAGATTTTTAAATTCTTCTAAATATAGCAATAATCACGCCAACTAAGCATTAGGATTTTTAGCTCTTATATTTTTATAAATTTTAAATCCTAACATAATTAGAATCCCCAAAACTATGATACCAATAACTCCAAAAATCCAATTTAGACTGTTTTTTAGTACAACTAAAAATACGACTACAAAGAGAACAAAAGTGGCTCCCTCATTCCAAATACGCATAAAACTTGAAGATTTTTTTACAACATCTTTTTGAAGTTGTTTATAATAAACATGTGTTTGTATTTGGTAAATAATCAATAGCAATACAAAACCTAATTTTATTTGCATCCAAGAATCTGTTAAGTAAAACAGTCTCGGTATAATCAACAAAACACCAAATAATATTGCCAAAATACTGGATGGCCAAGTGATTATAAACCACAGGCGTTTTGCCATAAGTTTTAATTGAGCACCTAAAATCTCTTTATCTGGAGATGGTTTATGATAAGCCTCAATTTGGTAAACAAACAATCTTGGTATATAAAATAATCCTGCAAACCAAGTCACTACAAAAATGATGTGTAACGATTTGAAGTAGTAGTAGTATTCTGCTAAAAAATCTGTCATTAATCCTCAACGAATAAATAATTCAACTGTTTTGAGTTGAAAGCTACATTAAAGGCTTTTACCTCATCACTTAAAATAGTATTAAAGGCTGAAAGTTCTTTTTCTATCTTGTCTGTTAGTTCATTTTTAACCGCCATATCTTGTGCCGTTGGAGCAAAATCTCCCATACGAACTAATGAATTTAAATGGCCTAATTTATTGGTCAAACGAATTGGAAAATTTAATGGGTCTTGTCCACTTTGGTTTTTGGTTTGATACAAAGCTTTTTCTATATTCACTAGTTTTTCTTGCAACTCTTTAGCTTTACCAACCAGCTCTTTTACGTTTTTATCGTCTTTATACTGCTTAGTAAATGCACTTAACTGCTTATTGATATTTCTAATTTTCTTGATAGACTTGTGTGCTTTATCCATTGTGTTATTAACACCTTCAATAAACGCAAATTGTTGTTCCATATCTGACAATGTGCTTTCTGCTCTTGGGTCAGTTAAAATTGTGAATAATTGCGATTGCTCATCATCGTTAACTTTTAAACTAACCTTATAAGTTCCTGGTATTGCTCTTGGTCCATCTAAACTCGCCCACCACAAAATCATACCTGGCAAACGCTCTGCTCCATCATAAGTCATATTCCATACAAATTGATTTGCACCTTTTTTTACAGACAGCTTATTCTTTTTGTCTTTGTTTGAATAGGTTTTAATCGTATCTCCTTTTTTATCGAAATACGTTAACGACACTTTATCATCATCTTCTAAGTCTTTCAAATTAAAATACGTAATAACTCCATTTGGATGGTTTGTTCCGGCAGTTTTACTCCCACTTCTACTTCCGCCTCTCATCCGATAGGTGTCCTTAGGTTTGAATAAGAAGTTACCTTTCAAGTCTGCATTATATAATTGATGAATTACAGACAAATCGTCTATAATCCATAGGCTTCGCCCCTGTGTTGCCACAATTAAATTATTGTCTTTTATGGTTAAATCCGTAATAGGCACAATTGGAAGATTTAACTGAAATGGTTTCCAGTTTTTACCGTCATTGAATGATATATACATTCCAGTTTCTGTACCTGCATATAATAGGCCTTTGCGCTTTGGATCTTCTCGAAGTACTCTTGTAAAGTGTTCTTCATTAATTCCGTTGGTGATTTTTGTCCAGCTTTTGCCATAATCTGTAGTTTTGTATAAATACGGTGCAAAATCTCCTGTTTTGTATTTAGTTCCGGCAACGTAACATGTACCCTCATCAAATGCACTTGGCTCTATGCTGTTGATCATCATCCAATAAGGCATGCCTTTCGGTGTGACATTATTCCAGTTTTTACCGCCATCTTTTGATACATGTACTAAACCATCATCGCTTCCAACCCAAATTAAACCTTCTTTTAATGGTGATTCTTGAGCTGCAAAAATGGTACAGTAATACTCAACTGAGGTGTTGTCCTGTGTGATTGGACCACCTGAAGATTTTAGTTTTTCGGGGTCATTTCTTGTTAAATCTGGACTTATAATATCCCAAGATTGTCCTTCGTTTTCAGTAACATGCACGTGTTGTGAAAACGTGTACATTCTGTCGGGATTATGCTTAGAAAAAATAATTGGAAAATTCCACTGAAAACGGTATTTCATACCTTCAGCGCCATGCCCCATTGGATTATCTGGCCATACGTTTATTGCTCTAGTTGTTCCTGTTCTATGATTTTTTCGGGTTAAAAAGCCGTCGTAGCTTCCACCATAAACAATATCGTTGTCTTCTTCTGGATCTACAGCAATATGCGCCGACTCTCCACCTGCTGTACTTTCCCAGTCGTCTTCAGTGATGGCTCTTCCATCTGTTCTGTGTGGAATTCTTACTGTAGAATTGTCTTGCTGTGCTGCGTAGATTCTATACGGAAATGCGTTATCTGTAGTTACACGATAAAATTGTGATGTAGGTTGATTGTAATAGGTGCTCCATGTTTCTCCACCATCATAAGTGACTTGCGCACCGCCATCGTCTCCAATAATGATACGATTTGGGTCTTCTGGTGCAATCCATAAATCGTGATGGTCTCCATGAGGTGCCCGATAATTACCAAATGTTCTTCCGCCATCAGTACTTTTGTGATAGCTTACATTAAGTACATAAACAGTATTAATGTCTTTTGTGTCGGCATAAACACGTGTGTAATACCATGCACGTTGACGTAATTTTCGTTCGCTATTAACTTGTATCCATGTTTCGCCACCATCATCACTGCGGTATAGACCACCTTTGTCCTTATTTTCAATAATAGCCCAAACACGTTGATTGTTTAATGGTGAAACGGTTACTCCGATAATACCAAGTGTACCTTCAGGAAAACCTTTCATTTTAGAAATTTCTGTCCAAGTCTCACCACTATCAGTGCTTTTCCATAGTGCAGAACCATCACCTCCAGAATTTAAGCTGTAAGGTGTACGATTAATTCTCCATGTTGAAGCATATAAAATTCTTGGATTTGTTGGATCCATTATTAAATCTACAACACCAGCATTAGCGTTAGCAAACAAGGTTTTTTTCCATGTTTTTCCGCCGTCAATACTTTTGTAAACACCACGCTCTTCAGTTGGTTTGTATAGATTACCCATAACACCTGCAAATACGATATTGTGATTTGTTGGATGGATGGCTATACGCGGAATATGACGTGATTTTGGTAAACCTGAAGCTTTCCAAGTTTTACCAGCATCAACCGTTTTCCACATACCGTAACCTGAGGATACATTTCCTCTAACTGTCTTTTCTCCACCACCAGCGTAAATCACATTTGGGTCACTTTTAGATACCGCTATGGCACCAATACTCCCACCAAAATAACCATCAGAAATATTTTCCCATTGACGACCACCATTTGTTGTTTTCCAAATTCCACCACCTGTTGCTCCAAAATAATAGAGATTCGGTTGATTAGGCACACCTGTTACAGCGGCACTTCGTCCGCCACGAAAAGGACCAACAAGTCTATACTCTAATCCTGAGTAATGAGATTCGTCAAAATTTTGAGATTCAACATTTAAACTAAAAAACAATAGCAAAACTGCTACTAATAAAGTTGATAATCGCATGGGTAGTTATAAATTAGTTTTAGAAACCTAAAAATAAAGAATAAATATTAGAAGATTTAGACAGTCTCTAACTTTAACTTTACTTCGCGTTTTAAAAAGTAATAAGTCACAATTGTAGACAATATATCAGAAATCGGAAACGCCATCCAAACACCCATTTCGCCATAAAAATTAGGTAGAATTAAAATAAGTGGGATAAAAAATAATCCTTGTCGTGTAAGGGTTAACAGTAAGGCTGGTATCGCCTTACCAACAGCTTGAAAGTATGCTGCCCCAATTAACTGCAAAGCTATTATTGGTGTCGCAGCAAAAACCCAACGCATGGCTGATGGTGTTTCTTTTAAAACAGCAGCATCTTGGGTAAACATTGTAGTAATTGCTTCTGGAAATATCATTAAAAACGCAAATACAATAGTTGCTAAAATAGCAGCATATTTTATAGCAGTAAAAATTGTTTCCTTAACTCGATTATATTTATTTGCCCCATAATTAAAACCTGCTATAGGTAGAAATCCTTGCGTAATACCATAAATAGGAAAGAGTGCAAACATTAGCATTCGACCAACTATAGCATAGGCTGTTACTGATGTTTCTCCTCCCAATTCAAATAAAATATTATTCATTAATAAATAGGTAACACTAACGAGAGCTTGCCTCGAAAGGGTTACAAAACCTAGGCTTCCTATTTCTTTTACAATTGGCAACCTTAACTTGAATTGACAATTAGTAAGTTTTAATTCAGAATTTTTTGATAAAAAATACCACACAATAAATACCAAACATAACATATAAGATGCTGTTGTTGCCCAAGCTGCACCGTACATTCCAAAATCAAAAACTTTAATAAGTAATACATCGAGCAAAAGGTTTCCAATAGAAGGAATCATCATCGCGTACATAGCAAATTTCGGCTTTCCTTCTGCACGAATTACTGTATTCCCCATCATACAAAGTGCTAAAAAAGGTACACCATAAAGTACAATAGTATAATAGATTTTTGCAGGCTCAAAAATAACACCTTTTCCTCCAAAAGCTGGGATAATATCATTAACGAATAATAAACCTGGAATAACAAAACTGACGGTAAAAATTAATGTGAGTGTAATTTGATTTCCAAAAGTTTGAAGTGCTTTAGCATCATTGTCTGCGCCTAAAGCTCTAGAAATTATTGATGACCCACCAACACCGATAGCCATACCCAAAGCCGCAATGAAAAATGAAACAGGAAGCACAACATTTATAGCTGCAATAGCTGTTGGACCAATCCAATTACCTACAAAAATAGTATCTACTAAGATGTTTAAGGACATGACCAAGATACCAATAGATGCTGGTACAGCTTGCTTTATTAAAAGTTTACCTATAGGCTCTATTCCTAAATCTGTTGAAGTCACTTTTGCCATTAAACTATGGCCGTTTCAGGTGTTTTAGCCCATTCTTTAATCCATTTGGCTAAAAGTGACACCCAAGCATCGTTATCATTTAGACAAGGAATTGTTGTAAACTCTTTTCCACCAACTTCGTGGAAAATTTCTTCACCTTCCATAGCAATCTCTTCTAAAGTCTCTAAGCAGTCACTCACAAAAGCAGGTGTAACAATTGCCATTTTTTTCATGCCTTCTTTTCCAAAACGTTCAATAGTTCTATCTGTGTAAGGTCTTAACCACGGATCAAACCCTAAACGCGACTGAAAGCTTGATGAAAAAGTACCTTCATCTAATCCTAAATATTCTCCAACCAATCGCGTCACCTCAACACATTGGTGTCTGTAACAAAACTCATGTGCAGATGATGGCTTTTTACAACATTCGCCACAGCCCTTAACACTTGGGTCACAGTGCGATTTTGTAATATCACTTTTACGAATATGACGCTCGGGAACGCCGTGATATGAAAACAATAAATGCTCATAATCTTTACCCTCCAAATGCTTTGCTATACTTTTTGAAAGCACTTTTATGTAATCTGGGTTATTATAAAAAGGCTTCAAATCCGTAATTTGCATATTAGGGAAATATTCTCTTCTAATATCTTCAGCAAGTACTAGAATAGTTTCTGTAGTTGCCATTGCATATTGTGGATATAATGGAATTAAAAAAACTTCTTCTACGCCCTTTTCTGCTAATTCCTTAAGGCCATTTTTTATGGTCATACTTCCATAACGCATAGCTAAAGCTACTGGATAGACAACCTGTTGTTGTACTTTTTCTTGAAGTCTTTCGGATAATACAATTAACGGTGAACCTTCTTCCCACCATATTTTTTTGTAAGCTTTTGCCGATTGCTTAGGCCGTGTATTTAAAATAATTCCTTTTACGAGAAGTGTACGCGCCCAAAGTGGCAGATCGATAACACGCTCGTCCATTAAAAACTCGCCTAAATAACGTTTTACGTCTTTTGGTTCTGGTGTATCTGGCGATCCTAGATTAACAAGTAATATTCCTTTTTTCATCTTTCAATTTTTCTTGATGTAAAGATACAATGCATATAAGAAATCGTATTCCTTATAAGTATAGTATTTTCTCATGACGTTATAATATTTGATTAGGTATTGGTCTCTGTTATATATTTTTTTGGCGTCGTCCCAAACTTCTTTTTAAACGCCGCTATAAAATGACTTGCCGTACTGTAACCCACTTTTAACCCAACTTCATTAACGTTGTAAGCACCAGATTCTAAAAGTTTACGCGCAACTTCCATTTTATAGTCAAATAAAAAGCTGTAAACTGTATCGCCATAAATCTGTTTAAAGCCCTCTTTTAGTTTTTTTAAGCTTAGGTCTATTCTGTCCGAAAGTTCCTGTAAGGTGGGTGGTTCGGCCATTTCGGCAATCATGATATCCTTAGCTTTTTTAAGTTTAGCCACATTTTCTTCATCAACTAAAAAAGGACATTGCTCAATATCAGCATCTTCACTTCTGTTAAAAAAGAGACTTAAAAGCTCGTAAGCTTTTCCTTTAAAATACAATGATTTTATAGATGTATTTAAACTAAAACTCAACAACTGATTTAAAACCACAGCCATTGATGGAGAAATTATACCATCTTTATAATATTTTTTATCACGATTGTCGTCTGATAAAAACGTAACATAAGATGTGTCCTGAGAGAATAAACTGTGAAATTTCTCTAAAGAAATCACTAAAGAAATAAGCCAACAATTCGGTTGCACTTCTAAGTGTATTGGTAAATCTCGCTGCGGATTATACAATAGCAAGGACGTATCTTGCTGAATAGGCAGTCTGTAAGTCCCCTGATTAAATACAAAAGTCGCCTCACCTTTTGTACAAAAATGAAACTGAATATAGCTGCTGTCTATACGTCGCTCTACCACTTCAATAGCTTCAATATCATTCTTATAAGACAGAATAAAAAAGCCTTTTTCTAAATAGGTTTCTTCAAAAGACCCTTTAGCGATACTTTTTGAAGTTATATTTTCTAAATTCATTTTATTGTTATTTAGAATTGTTCTAAACAATAGCTTGTAAAACCCTTGCTTTTACTGCAAAAATATGACAAATATCATATTTTATTTAAAAATGACGTTAAAAAACCAGAAACGATATTTAAAGTTCTTATAGCGTTATTTTTATCTTATTAACAGAATTACTTTTGTGTCGTTAATTCCGAGTCAGGTAAACGAGCGAATGCAACAAAAGCAAACCCATTTTTATGCGATTGGTCTCAGCTACAAGAAAGCTGATGCCGAAATACGTGGTCATTTTAGTTTAAGTGATGATGCAAAGTCATCTATTTTAAAGGAAGCAAAAGCACATGGCGTAGAAAGTTTGCTTTTGGTTTCGACCTGTAACCGAACAGAAATTTACGGTTTTGCAGAACGTCCATGCCAACTCATTGAGTTACTTTGTGAAAACACTAAAGGTACGGTCGAAGAATTCCAAAAGGTAGCTTACGTTTATAAAAATAAAGATGCTATAGCGCATATGTTTCGTGTTGGATCTGGATTAGACAGCCAAATTCTAGGTGATTTTGAGATTATTGGTCAACTTAAAGCTGGTGCTAGAAAATCTAAAGCCGCAGGTTTACTAAATTCTTACATTGAGCGTTTGCTTAATGCTGTTATCCAAGCAAGCAAGCGCATTAAAAACGAAACGGAATTATCATCTGGCGCAACATCGGTTTCTTTTGCCTCTGTGCAATATATTATGAACAATGTTCAGCATATTTCAGACAAAAATATTCTTCTTTTTGGCACTGGAAAAATAGGTCGTAATACCTGTGAAAATTTAGTAAAACACACTAAAAATCCACATATAACACTTATCAACAGGACTAAAAATAAAGCTGAGGCTATTGCAGGTAAATTCAACTTAATCGTAAAAGATTATGAAGATTTACAAGAAGAAATCAATGCTTCAGACATTATAGTCGTTGCAACAGGTGCACAAAACCCAACGGTTAAAAAAGCACTTATTGCAACAGATAAGCCATTATTAATATTAGATTTATCTATCCCGAAGAATGTTAACGAAGATGTGAAAGAATTGGATAACGTTAATTTAGTACACATGGACGATTTGGCAAAAATCACTGATGATACTGTTGAAAAACGTAAGGCATTCATTCCCGCTGCACAAATCATTATAGATGAAGTTTCTGCTGATTTCTACTCATGGTTAGACACATTAAAATTTGTACCTACAATCCAAGCTATAAAACACAAGTTGACGGAAATTAAAAATTCTGAAGTCAATACACAACGCAAAAAATTGAACGATTTTAATGAGGAACAAGCCGAATTGATTACTAATAATTTGATACAAAAAATTACCAATCAATTTGCGCACCACTTAAGAGAGGATTCAAACACTTCTAATGACAGCTTAGAGCTCATTAAAAAAATATTTCAGTTAGAAACCACCCAAAATGTCTAGAATAATTCGCATTGGCACACGCGATAGCCAGCTCGCTATGTGGCAAGCAAAAACCGTTCAATCTCAGCTTGAACAAATAGGTCATAAATCTGTTTTAGTTCCTGTAAAATCTACAGGAGATATTGTTCTCGACAAACCTTTATATGAGTTAGGAATCACGGGTATTTTTACAAAAACATTAGATATTGCTATGCTTAATGGTAATATTGATATTGCCGTACACTCCTTAAAAGATGTGCCAACGGTTTTACCAAAAGGGATTGTTCAAGCTGCAGTTCTTAAACGCGGAAATATTAATGACACACTAGTCTTTAAAAAAAATGAAGAGTTTTTATCCCAACGTGATGCAGTTATTGCAACGGGAAGTTTACGTCGTCGTGCACAATGGCTAAATCGCTATCCAACGCATACAGTTGTTGGACTAAGAGGAAACGTAAATTCTAGACTAGAAAAATTAGAAAGTAACGACTGGAATGCTGCTATTTTCGCAGCCGCAGGTTTAGGACGTTTAGGTATAAAACCTGAAAATGCTATTAATTTACATTGGATGATTCCAGCACCAGCTCAAGGTGCTGTAATGGTCGCGGCTTTAGAGGAAGATGAAGAAGTTAAAGCTATTTGTGCGGAAATTAACCACAGAGAAACCGAAATTTGCACTGGTATAGAGCGTGAATTCTTAAATAGACTCGAAGGTGGATGTACCGCTCCAATTGGTGCTATTTGTTATATCAATAAGGAAGAAGAAATTAACTTTAAAGGCATTCTTTTAAGTAAAGATGGCACCAGAAAAATTGAAGTCACTAAGGTTGTTGAACTAGGAAAACATGATAAATTAGCAGAATTTTGTGCCGATTACGTTATCGGAAAAGGTGGAAAAACACTAATTGATCAATTACAACGTAGTGACAAAACGACGAATATCTACTCAACAAAAACACTGACGGACGACCAGCAATTGTTGTTTCATAATGACGTGGTTACCAAAAGCAATGATGCTATAAAAATTAGCTTAAATCGTATACCAAAAACGATTGTAAAGTCTGAAATTGAAAACGTTATAATTACCAGTAAAAATGCGGTTGAAGCATTATTGACTAACTTTTCGGCAATAGAATTACAATTCAAAAATATTTATTGCGTTGGTAGACGCACTAAACGTATGATTGAAAAACGTATTGGAAAAGTCACGCATATGGAAGCGAATGCTAAGAAGCTTGCTGATTATTTAGTGGATTATATTGAAGGTACTGAAGTCACTTATTTCTGTAGTGATTTACGTTTAGATGATTTACCAAACATATTAACTGAGAATAATATCAAAGTGAATGAAGTTGAAGCCTACCAAACTAAATACGATGGAGAGAAACTAGAAAATTCAGTTGATGGAATTCTATTTTATAGCCCTTCTACAGTTGATGCTTTCTTAAAGGTGAACAAAGCTAACGGTATTGCATTTTGTATAGGTGAAACTACGGCAAATACTGCTAAAAAACATTTTGAAGATGTTAGAATTGCAAAAATACCAACAGTAGAAAGTGTTATAGAATTAGTAAACGAATTTTATGCTGTTGACTCCTAGCCTTTAGCTGTTAGTAGATAGAACAAATGAGAAATTTTAGAACACTAGATATCTGTAAAAATGGAATTGAAATTGTTAAGCAAGTCTATGTTCTTTCTCAACAGTTACCTGCTGAAGAAAAGTTTGGATTAAGATGTCAAATCAAAAGAGCCTCTGTTTCAATCCCTTCTAATATTGCCGAAGGCTTTAGCAGAAATAGTGAAGTAGAATTTAAAAGATTTCTTGAGATTTCTTGAGATTGCGATAGCTTCACTTTTTGAAGTTGAAACGCAATTGATTATTATGTAAGAATTAAATTTTATAGAATCAGAAAAATTAAAATCCATTTTTCAACTATTAGAAAAAGAAGGCAAAATGATAAACGGAGTAATTAACACAATAAAAAACAGCTAAAAGCCAAGGGGCCAATAGCTAACAGCTAACAGCTAACCATGATTAAAAACGATTTATTTTTAAGAGCTTTAAAAGGAGAAACTGTAGAGCGTCCACCGGTATGGATGATGCGCCAAGCTGGTCGTTATCTACCAGAATTCATGGAAATAAAGGCCAAGTACGATTTCTTTACACGCTGCCAAACTCCAGAACTAGCAAGTGAAATAACTGTGCAGCCTATTCGCCGTTATGGTATGGATGCTGCTATTTTATTTTCAGATATTTTAGTCATTCCTCAGGCTATGAATATCGAAGTGCAAATGAAACCCAATTTTGGACCTTATCTACCAAACCCCATACGTTCTCAAAAAGATGTAGATAATGTCATCGTTCCTGATGTAACGGTTGAATTGGACTATGTTTACCAAGCGATAAAAGCCACAAAAGAAAAACTCAACGATGAAATTCCACTTATAGGTTTTGCAGGTTCGCCATGGACCATTTTATGTTATTGTGTACAAGGTCAAGGTTCTAAAAACTTTGATAAAGCCAAAGAATTTTGTTTTACAAATCCTATAGCTGCTCATCTATTATTACAAAAAATTACAGATACCACCATTGCTTATCTTAAAGAGAAAGTTAAGGCTGGTGTTAACGCTGTACAAGTTTTCGATTCTTGGGGCGGTATGCTATCACCTGTCGATTATCAAGAATTTTCTTGGCAATACATTCAGCAAATTATTGATGCCTTAAAAGACGAAACTCCAGTGATTGCCTTTGGAAAAGGCTGTTGGTTTGCACTTGGCGAAATGGCCAAATCTGGAGCTTCTGCATTAGGAATCGATTGGACGTGTTCTGCTAGAAATGCACGTTATTTAACTGGAGGAAATATAACATTACAAGGTAATTTTGACCCAACACGATTATTTTCTCCGCCAGCCGAAATCAAAAAAATGGTACACCAAATGATTAATGAATTTGGGAAAGACAGATACATTGTAAATTTAGGTCATGGTATTTTACCAAATATTGGTTTGGACAATGCCAAAGCATTTATTGATGCGGTTAAGGAATATAAAAGCCCATCTTAATCTCCAAGATAGAAAGAAATTATTACTTTAAACGTAATAAATTCAGGTTTATATTCCATTGATTTGTAACATTGTTAATGGTTTAGCGTCGTATTTTATACAACACTTTACCACCAAAAACATAAAAAATGATTAACAACATTTTTAAAGGCCTTCAAGTATATTCCGGAGCATATGGATTAATTTCTAAGCTAAAACTTTGGAAATACTTCGTTATTCCGATGATTATCAGCTTTGTTGTTTTTGCACTAATTTTTATTTCAGCTTATGGTCTTTCCGATAATCTAGGAGAATGGATTGCGGGTATCTGGCCTTGGGAAACAGGCAAAACTACAGTAACTTTTATTTCGACAATTATTAGTGGAATTATCATTTTTGCTTTGGGTTTAATTATGTATAAGCATATCATAATGGCATTATCCTCGCCGTTTATGAGCCCTGTTTCAGAAAAGATTGAAGAATACTATACAGGTCAAAAAGCTATAAATCGAACAAAAGCTTCGTTTGCTCAACAATTAATAAGAAGCATAAGGTTAGGGCTTCGCAATCTCGCTAAGGAATTGTTGTATACCATTCCTATTTTACTATTAAAGTTTATTCCTGTAATAAATATATTTTCAACAGCCCTTTTATTTATAGTTCAAGCCTACTATGCAGGATTTGGAAACATGGATTACACCTTAGAACGTCATTTTTCATACAAAGAAAGTGTTACTTTCATTAGAAAGAATAGGGGTTTTGCAATAGGTAATGGTATCGGGTTTTTACTGCTCCTATTTATACCTGTAATCGGTGTTATACTGGTATTACCTCTAAGTGTAACCTCAGCGTCAGTGATTGCTGTAGATTTATTATTTGATGATGATGAAGGAGACCATATTGGTTTTGAACCTTTCGAAGTAATTGAAAATAGATAATGGTTGCACAATTCAATGATTTTGAAATTAGCTCTGTACACGAAGGAGATGCTTGGGAAATCTGTGACTTATGCGTAGCAAATACAGACCGTTTTAAACGTTATTTTTCAAAGACTTTAGCACAAAATCTAAATCCAACATTATCACAATATTTTGTAGATAAAAAAGTAAAACAGTTTGAGGATAAGGTCGAATTTCTCTTCACTTTAAAACAGTCTAAAACTCGAAAACTCATGGGCCTTATTTACATCAAAGAGCTTGACTGGGGTAAAAAACAAGGTGAATTTGCCTATTGTATTGATTATAATTTTGAAAAAAAAGGTTTAATTTCCAAATCTATAAAAGTATTGTCAGAGTACGCGTTTAAGAATTTAGGCTTAGAGACACTTCAAATTATATCTCATAAAACTAACTTAAGAAGCATAAAGATTGCCGAAAAGAATAATTTTAAGTGGATTAAAACGCTTAAAGGAGAATATACACCTCCTAATGAACAACCACTAGACATGGAGTTATTTGAATTATATGATGAAAGATAAATTTTACGAATACATACAAAACCTACAAGACTTAATCACTTCAAAACTGGAAGCAATTGATGGTCTTGCTCAGTTTCAAGAAGATTTATGGGTACGTCCAGAAGGTGGAGGTGGACGAACACGAGTTATTGAAAATGGACGCGTTTTTGAAAAAGGTGGTGTAAATATTTCTGCCGTTCATGGAGAACTTCCAAAAACTATGCAGCAACACTTTGGTGTTACAGATGCCCATTTTTTTGCATGTGGTTTAAGCTTAGTTTTACATCCTAAAAACCCAATGGTACCAACAGTGCACGCTAATTGGCGTTATTTTGAAATGTATGATGGTGACGGAAATATCGCAGACCAATGGTTTGGTGGCGGGCAAGATCTAACACCCTATTATTTGTTTGATGAAGACGCGAAACACTTTCATCAAGTATGTAAAACAGCCTGTGATAGACATCACCCAGAATTTTATCCAAAGTATAAAGCACGATGCGATGAATATTTTTACAATGCACACCGAAACGAAGGCAGAGGCATAGGCGGTTTATTTTTTGACTATTGTAAAAAAACCAACGACATGAGTATGGAAAACTGGTATAACTTTGTAACCGAAGTTGGTGATAGTTTTTTGGATGCTTATGTTCCAATTGTAGAAAAACGAAAAGATTTAGATTATACTGAAGCCCAAAGAAACTGGCAGGAAATTAGACGTGGTCGCTATGTAGAATTCAATTTAGTACATGACAAAGGCACATTATTTGGGCTAAAAACAAATGGGCGTATAGAAAGTATTCTGATGAGTCTGCCACCACATGTGCAATGGGTATACGACCACCACCCCGAAAAAGGTAGCAAAGAAGAAAAACTAATTAAGATATTACAAAAACCAATTGACTGGGTATAAATAGTTAAAAGTTTTAAGCAGAAAGTTAAAAGTATGGTTAACTACAAGAATTATACGGTATGGCAAAAATCACATCATCTAGTACTAAAGATTTATAAAACTACGGGGGCGTTCCAAAAATCAGAACAGTTTAATTTTGTATCTCAAATAAATCGTACGGCACTATCTATACCTACAAATATAGCTGAGGGTTGTGGTAGAGAAACTCAAAAAGAACTCATTCGGTTTCTTTATATAGCATCAGGTTCAGCTCATGAACTAGATTACCTTATCTTAGCATCTACAGAACTTGGCTTTGTAAAGAAGGTAGACTCTGAAAACCTTATTAAAAATGTTGATGAAATTAAAAAAATGCTATTTTCTTTAATAAAAACTATCAAAAAAACACTTTAAGCTTAAAGCTTAATACTTACAACTATAGAATATGTTCCCAATAAGACGCAATAGAAGACTAAGAACCAACGAAGCTATTAGAAGCTTAGTTAGGCAAACCATAATTTCTCCAAACGATTTTTTAGTCCCACTTTTTATAGTTGAAGGAAAAGGTATTAAAGAAGAAATTGCATCAATGCCTAATTACTATCGTTACAGTCTAGACTTACTTAAAGAGGAAGTTAAATCGTTATGGCAATTAGGCCTTAAATCTGTTTTATTGTTTGTTAAGGTAGATGATACTTTAAAAGATAATAAAGGTACAGAAGCCTTAAATCCAAATGGCTTAATGCAACGTGCAATAAAAACCGTTAAGGATGTTTGCCCAGATATGTTAGTAATGACAGATGTAGCCCTAGACCCATTTTCTGCTTACGGTCATGATGGGATTATCGAAAACGGAAAAATAGTAAACGATGCTACTGTTGAAGTTTTAGCAGAAATGAGTATTTCTCATGCTGAAGCTGGTGCCAATTTTGTTGCACCAAGTGATATGATGGATGGCCGTATTTTGGGTATCCGTGAAGCACTCGACCAATCTAATCTCATTGATGTTGGCATCATGAGTTACTCTGCAAAATACGCATCTGCTTTTTATGGGCCTTTTAGGGATGCTTTAAATTCTGCTCCTGTAGATATAGAAAATGTGCCAAAAGACAAAAAAACATACCAGATGGATTTTGCCAACAAGGATGAAGCCATCCGTGAAACTGAAATGGATATTAATGAAGGGGCAGACATCGTCATGGTAAAACCAGGTTTAGCCTATTTAGATATTGTTCGCGATATTAGAAACAACTTTGAGATTCCTATTGCAGTGTATCAAGTATCTGGAGAATATGCGATGCTTAAAGCTGCTGCCGAAAAAGGTTGGTTAGACCATGATGCTGTAATGCTAGAACAAATAACTTCTATTAAGCGTGCTGGGGCAGATATCATAGCAAGTTACTTTGCTAAGGATGTTGTGAAATTGATTTCGTAAATTAGCAATAACTAATTCAATACTCCATTAATGGGTTTACTCGTTTTTTACTCAATTATTTCAATTTTCTTTTCTTTTTTATGCTCCATTTTAGAAGCTGTACTATTAAGTATTACACCAACATTTCTTAATCTTAAAAAGAATGAAGGTAAAGCCTATGCTAATGATTTGGAAGCTTTAAAAAAAGATGTAGACAGGCCATTAATTGCAATTCTTACACTAAATACAATAGCCCATACAGTTGGTGCTATATTAGTTGGTGTACAAGCAAAAGTGGCTTATGCTGAGCTATATGGTACAGAAACGCGTTCTGTATTTGGTGTAGAATTTACCGAGGATGTCATGGTCGGTGTAGTCTCCACAATCATGACCATATTAATACTTGTAGCTTCAGAGATTATTCCTAAAACTATCGGCGCTACTTACTGGAAACAACTAGCAAATTTTACAACCAAAGCTTTAAATATTCTTATATTTCCATTAAAATGGACCGGGGTTTTATGGCTGTTGCAATTAACTACCAAGCTTATTGGCGGTAAAGGACATGGTAGTGTTTTAAGTCGTGAAGGTTTTGTTGCTATGACTGAAATTGCTCATGAGGAAGGTGTTTTTGAAGAAAATGAAAGTAAGGTCATTAAAAACTTACTCAACTTTAAAGATGTCCAAGCAAAAGATGTTATGACGCCTCGCACAGTCATGAAAACTGTAAATGAAACCATGACCGTCGAAGCCTTTTTTAATGCAAATTCTAATATTCGTTTTTCGAGAATTCCTGTTTATACTGATGATTCTGATAATATTACTGGTCTGGTTTTAAAAGATGACGCCTTTAAAGAAATGGCTTTTGGAAATGGCGATAAATTACTGTCAGAGCTCAAGCGCAATATTATTATCGTTAATCGTAGTTTACCCATACCAAAACTATTTGAACAATTGGTAGAAAGTAGAAATCACATGGCATTGGTTGTTGATGAATACGGTTCTGTAAGTGGCTTAGTAACTATGGAAGATGTCATCGAAACACTTCTTGGGCTTGAAATTATGGATGAAAGCGATAATGTTTCTGATTTACAATTATTGGCTAGAAAAAGTTGGGAAACAAGAGCAAAACGTTTAGGTATTATAGACGAAAAAAATACTGAAAAATAAAATGCAAACCTGCACCATTGAAACGCCATTAGGTCATGCCATAATTGTTGGTGATGCTAATGGTATCTCTTCAGTTTCAATAGGTGATACTTCAAAAGAAATAAGTCAAATAATTCCCGAAGAACTTTTAGATTGTGTCACACAACTTAAAGAATACTTTAGAGAAGAACGTGAGTATTTCGATTTAAAACTGAATCCATCTGGCACCGATTTTCAAAAGAAAGTTTGGCAGCAATTACAACAAATACCATTTGGCAAAACATGTTCATACTTAGAGCTTTCTAAACAACTAGGTAACCCAAAAGCTATCCGAGCTATTGCTAATGCTAACGGTAAAAATCCACTTTGGGTAATTATACCGTGTCATCGTGTGATTGGAAGCGATGGCAGCTTAACAGGTTATGCAGGTGGTTTACACCGCAAACAATGGTTAATTAATCACGAAAATCAACACAAACAACAAACCTTGTTTTAAGGTTTAGTATATTTAAATTTCTAAATAACAAAAATGAAATTCTTAAAAAAACTATTCAAATTCCTAATCCTGTTTTTTGGTTTACTAATTGCAATACTTTACATAACGGATACCGATTATCTATTAAAAGCGGTAAGGACCATATATTTTAGAGGGCATACCACAGCTTATCTTGAGGATTACAAACATTTTGACAACAAGCCTGTCGCCGCAAGTAGCAATCCTCAAGCATGGCCAAATCATATAGACTACAATTCTGCCAAAGAAACAGCGCGCTTACAAAAAGCTAATAAAGATTGGGGTAGCATTGCCTACGTCATCATTAAAAACGACAGTATTTGGTTTGAGAATTATTACGATGGGTTTGATGAAGATTCAAAATCTAATTCTTTTTCCATGGCAAAAAGTTATGTGTCTGGTTTAATGGGAAAAGCCATTATGCAAGGACACATCAAAAGCCTTGACCAACCTGTTTGCGATTTTTTACCAGCATTTTGTGATGGCAAAGCAGCAAAAATGACCGTTGGTGATCTTAGTAGTATGGCTTCAGGAACCAATTGGGATGAGGCGTACTATTCGCCATTATCAATTACCACACGTGCTTATTTTGATGATGATTTGGCTAAAGTAATGAATGGTCTTAAAATGGAAACGGACCCTGGACAAGCTTTTAAATATGCCAGTGGCGATACGCAAATGCTGGCTATGGTTATAGAAAAAGCTACAGGAAAACCACTATATGATTATTTTCAAGAAAGCTTTTGGGAACCTCTTGGTAGCGAAAATGCAACGCTTTGGCAAGTGGATAGTGAAGACCACGATTTGGTAAAAGCGTATTGTTGTATTGCCAGTAATGCCAAAGACTTTGCACGCTTTGGAAAACTCTACAAAGACCATGGCAAATGGAATGGAAAACAAATTCTTGATTCTACATTTATAGCTAAATCTGTAAAACCTCGTTTTTCTCAAAGTCCTGAATATGGCTATGGATGGTGGTTAAAGAAACATTTAGGGAAAGACTTTTTTATGATGCGTGGACACTTAGGGCAATATGTTTTTGTACAGCCAGAAGACAATGTTATTATTGTACGATTAGGACACCAAAAATCACCAGATATTGGTACTAAAACCTTTACCGATGATATTAGCTTATATATTGAAGAAGGTTATAAAATGTTAGAGAAATAAAATATGAAATACCTAAAACTGCTCCTATCCTTTGCATTAACAGTAGCCATTTTTTATGGCTTAAATAACAAGTTTGGAGAAATCCCTGCATTAGGCAAATTCTTAGCACCAAATCAAGGTGTTTGGCAAAATGAAACCGATGATATTGTCTCTGGAGAAGTTAATATACCTAGTCTTAACGATGCCGTTACCATACATTACGATGCGCAATTGATTCCACATATTTTTGCAAAAAACGATAAAGACCTATACAAAGCGCAAGGATACATCACCGCAAAACATCGTTTGTGGCAAATGGAGTTTCAAACCTATGCCGCAGCCGGTCGTTTATCAGAAATTATTGGAGAAAGTGCACTAAACTATGATCGTTCACAACGTCGTAATGGAATGTTGTTTGGTGCAGAAAACAGTTTGAACGTCGTAAAACAAGACCCAGAAGCTCTAGCACTTCTCGAAGCATATAGCTCGGGTGTTAATGCCTATATCAAAAGCCTTGAACCCGAAAATTACCCTGTAGAATACAAGCTTCTAGGTTATAAGCCAGAAGCATGGACCATAGACAAAACCATGCATCTCCTGATGTACATGACCGATATGCTTTGCGGTCGTGATTATGATTTGGAGTTTACCAATACCATTAAAAAATTTGGCAAGAAACGTTTTGATATGTTATTCCCTGATTTTTATGATAGTATCGACCCCGTAATCCCCAAAGAAACTGATTGGAGTTTTATCGATACACCGATGGCTAAAATTCCAGATGGCAAAATGGTAAAAGACGCTATCTCAATTTCTGAGATGATGACAAAGCCACATCCAAA
Source organism: Winogradskyella sp. (assembly GCF_013042245.1). GTDB lineage: Bacteria > Bacteroidota > Bacteroidia > Flavobacteriales > Flavobacteriaceae > Winogradskyella. The sequence goes on from NZ_JABDQL010000055.1 coordinate 32,129, forward strand.
TAACGGAAGTAATAACTGGGCTATTGGACCATCAAAATCTGTTTCAGGAAACGCTATTTTAGCCAACGATCCACATTTAAGTTTAAATCTACCTTCAATTTGGTTTGTCATGCAATTATCTACACCAGAGCATAATGTTTATGGTGCTACTTTACCAGGAGCACTTGGTGTTATTATTGGATTCAATGACAACATTTCGTGGGGTGTAACCAATGCAACTCGCGATGTAAAAGATTGGTACAAAATCGACTTCAAAGATGAAAATCGCAATGCCTATAAATATGATGGGCAATGGAAGGCAACGTCTACAAGGCTTGAAGAAATAAAAATAAAAGGTAAAAAAACCTTTATCGACTCTGTGATTTATACACATCATGGACCAGTAAGTTACGATTACAAGTTTAAAAGCGATGATGAACTTAAAGGATATGCTATGAAATGGGCAGGACACATTGGTCATAATTTTACCGATTTGTTTTATAAACTTAATCGTGCTAAAAATTATAATGATTACCGAAATGCTATAAAAGACCACGTAGCACCAGCACAAAACTTTGTATTTGCTTCTAAAACTGGAGATATTGCTATGTGGGTACAAGGGCAATTTCCTAACAAATGGAAAGGCCAAGGTAAATTTTTAATGGCTGGAAGTAATCCTAATCATGACTGGAAAGACATTATCCCTTCAGACTATAATGCGCATACCAAAAACCCTGCACGCGGTTTTGTGAGTTCGGCAAATCAGCACCCAACGGATTCTATGTATCCGTTTTATGTATTTAACGATGGTTATGAAACTTACAGATCACGTATTATAAATAATTTCTTTAGATCTAAGGAAAAATTTAATATCAAAGACTTTAAGAATTTACAGAACAATAATTTCAATTTAAAAGCAAGTGAGATTGTACCTTATTTAATTGAAAATTTAAACGTTTCAAATTTTAATGCCGATGAAAAAGAAGCTTTAGATATTCTGAAAAATTGGGATTTTGATAATCATATAGACAGTAAAGCACCAGGCTTGTTTGCAAGTTGGAATAACAATCTTTATAGAATACTTTGGGATGAATTTGATGTTGAGGACGAAACTTTAAAATGGCCTTTTACATACCAATATATGTATATGCTAAAAAATCATCCTAATGATAAGTTTATGGATATCAAAGAAACTCCTAAAGTAGAAACAGCCCAAGATTTGATTCAGCAATCTTTTGAAGCAACTGTAGAGAAACTCTACACATGGAAAGCTGAAAATGGAGATTTTGACTGGAAGAATTACAAACGCTCTTATGTTGGCCATTTGCTACAAGCACTACCTGCGTTTTCAGTACAAAATATTCCTATTGGAGGAGATGGTAATACTGTAAATGCAATGACAAGAAATCACGGGCCTTCATGGCGAATGATTGTTGAAATGGGAGAAACTCCAAAAGCCTATGGTATCTATCCTGGTGGTCAATCTGGTAACCCCGGCAGTAAATACTACGACAACTTTATTGATGATTGGGCAAAAGGCAACTATTTTGAAATCAATTATATGAAATCTGAAAACGATTCTACTTCTGTAAAATCTACACAAACTTTAAAACCATCAAAATAATATGAAAACCCCTAATGGGCATTTGGTAGCCAATGGCCCAATACCAAACGACATCATTAAATTATCAAACGAGCATGCTAAACATATTATCACCCAAAGGAATGGTTAATAGCGAACAGCATGTGTCCTAAAAAAAACAATACATATAAACACATGAAACCTCCATTACGGCGCAAAATAATTTTAGAGGAATCCATCACAAAAGGATATGAATAAGTAAAAAAAGTCCGTCTATTATTACCTTAGGGTATTATTAACAAAAAAACAGACGGACATG
>NZ_JABDQL010000061.1 GCF_013042245.1 Winogradskyella sp.
ATGCAGAGTCTTTTAATGCTAAAATTAAACTCTTTAGAGCTAACCTAAGAGGAGTAACGGACACTACTTTTTTCCTCTTTAGATTAAACAAACTCTTTGCTTAATCCCCATAAAATGAATGTGACCCGGAATTTCCAACTTGGTGTGTACTTGCAAAAGTTAGTGCTAAACCACGCAACAAAATCATACACAACAACGTTAAACGAAATAACAAAAAAGCACAGTTTAGAACTTTGCTTTTCTTATATTATGAAACTCTTTACGCTACAAGAATTTTAAATCTCTCTATCTGTGTCCCAGGCTTCTAAGTAGTCTTTTACAGCTTTTACAAACTGTCCGCCAAGGGCTCCATTTACTACACGATGGTCATAAGAATGCGATAAGAACATACGGTAACGGATACCAATAAAATCGCCTTCTGGTGTTTCAATCACTGCTGGCACTTTGCGTATTGCACCTAAAGCCAAAATACCAACTTGTGGCTGGTTAATAATTGGTGTTCCCATAATACTTCCAAATGTACCTACATTGGTTACGGTGTAAGTACCACCTTGTATATCATCTGGGTTAAGCTTTGCTAAACGTGCACGGTTTGCTAGGTCATTGACCTTTTTTGCCATACCTAATAAGTTTAATTGATCAGCATCTTTAATCACTGGGACAATTAAATTTCCGTCAGGTAGAGCTGCTGCCATACCTAAATTGATATGTTTCTTTTTTACCATGCTATCACCTTGTACAGAGATATTCATCATTGGGAAGTCACGTAATGCTTTTGCAACAGCTTCCATAAATATTGGTGTAAAGGTTAAATTCTCACCTTCACGGTTTTTAAAGCTGTCTTTATGTTTCTTTCTCCAGTTCCAAATATTAGTAACATCGGCTTCAATAAATGACTGTACATGCGCAGATATCTGTACAGAATCTACCATGTGCTTCGCCACCAATTTGCCCATACGACTCATTTCTACAATTTCGTCACCTCCAGATGCGAGTACTGGTACAACTTCTTTAGTAGGTTTTTGAAGGTTAACTTTCTGAGCTGGAGTTGCTGGTGCAACTGATTCCTGCTTAGGTGCTGAGCTACGTGACTCTAAATAGGCTTTGATATCATTTTTAGTCACACGGCCATCTTTTCCAGTTCCTGAAACAGTATCTAGTTCTGTTTGAGAAATACCTTCTTGTTTTGCAATATTTTTTACTAATGGTGAGTAGAAACGCTCGCCTGTAGATTCTATTGGCGTAGCAGTTTCTTTTGCTGCTTCTACTGTTTTAGTCACCTCAATAACCTCTTGTGCTGGTTCTTCTTTTGGTATATGGGATTCAGGTGCTTTTACCTCTACAGTATCACCACCTTTAGTTTTAATTACAGCAATAGTTTGTCCAACTTGTACCACATCATCAACTTCGAATAATTTTTCGAGTAATACACCATCTACTTCGCTTGGCACTTCACTATCCACTTTATCGGTAGCAATCTCTAAAACGGCTTCATCTGCTTCAATAGTCTCGCCAACATCTTTAAGCCATGAGGTAATTGTTGCTTCTGCAACACTTTCTCCCATTTTAGGTAATTTTAGTTCAAAATTTGCCATATCTCTAATTTGATAGTCGTTATTTTATAATCGAATGCAAAATTAATAAAAAATCGAATTATTAGCTGATAATACTTTAAATATTAATCAAAATTTAGTTTTCCGTTATATTAGAAATTTACTTCATTTCTCGTATTTCAAAATTAATTAAATTCTCGTTAAGCCAATTATAAAATTTTTTGTTTGGACTAATAATTATATTCTTCTGAGCCATTTTTACAATCGGAATATCATCTTCATGGTCTGTAATAAAAGTATCAACAGATTGTAAAGCATTCGCTTTTAGATATTCTGAAAGTCGAATTTTCTTCTGTTTACCTAAGTTTTCAAAATTAGAAACGAATCCGTTTTTAGGAAAATTGGTTGCCAAGCATGCATCAAAATTATATTGCTTTGCAATAACTTGGGCATAACTATATGGCGCAGCAGTTGCTAAAACTTTAATATCGAAACCTGAATTTGAAACTTCTTTGATATCATTTTTATAGGTTTCAAGTTTTGAAACAAAAGTTTCAAAATCTAAATCATCATTCTGAATCATTTTCATAACCTGATATTTTAGTCGTGCGTGAGAAATAATTCTAACAAACCGAAACTTTAAAAAAATAATTAAAGTTATCAGCTTAAGAAGCTTGATTTTTTTAAAAAAAAATTTCAACAGATACTTTAAAAACTCATGAAAAGTATTCGCGTTATACAAGGTACTATCTAAATCTACAACCAAGACTTTTTTATCCACGGCGATTGGTTTTGTAGTCTAACGACCATGGAAAACGAACGAGAGTGTTTTTAAAAGCATAAAAATCTGGAGCAACTACAGATTTGGGATTTGTCCAAGAAATGACTGCCGTTTTAATTTCAGAATTTGGAAATTGTTTGTTTAAAGATTTTATAACGGATTTGATGGTTACACCAGAATCTAGAGCATCATCAAGGATTAAAATGCTTATTATACTTTTAGATTTGGACTTTATTTCAATTTCTAAATCTGATTGGATTTCTTTCAACTTTCTATTCAAGTTCCGACGATGCTCCAATCGTCTTAAACCATCTAAAAGTGTGATCGGCGAGGCCTTTAAAAACGTTTGTAAAAGTTTTTTTTTCTTTATACCGTTTGTTGAATCTCGCTGTAACTTTACTATTGCAAACTCAGTAGTAGCAGAAGCATTTTTTTTAAATTCCTCCAACACAAATCCGCCACCATTTAAAATACCAACAACAACATTTGGTTGTATATCAATTTTTAAAAACAAGTCTTGGCAATGCTTTTCAAAATCTGATTTATGTAGGGTGAGCACCTTCACGAATAACTTATAATTTTAGTGATGCTTCAAAAGGTACGCGGTCTATAATACTTCTACCGAGTGTAATTTCATCTGTATATTCTAACTCATTACCAGCCGCAATTCCGCGTGCTATGGTAGATGTTGCTATATTTAAACCTTGAAGTTGTTTAAAAGTATAGAAATTGGTCGTATCGCCTTCCATCGTTGGACTCATTGCAAAAATAAGTTCTTTTATGTCGCCGCTTTTTGCTTTCGTTATCAAACTATCAATCTTCAAATCTTGCGGACCAATACCATCCATTGGCGAAATTTTTCCACCTAAAACATGGTACAACCCTTTAAAAATCCCCGTACTTTCAATCGCCATAACATCACGAATATCTTCTACCACGCAAATCAATTCTTTTTTACGCATTGGATTTGTACAGATTTCGCATAAGTCCTTGTCACTAATATTGTGGCAAGATTTACAGAAATTAATTTCTTCACGTACTTTTTTTATCGCACCTGCCAATAAAAAAGATTGCTCTCTTGGCTGACGCAATAAATGCAACACCAAACGTAATGCTGTACGTTTACCAATACCTGGTAACTGTGCCATTTCATTAACGGCATTTTCCAATAATTTCGAAGAAAATTCCATAATGGCGAAGTTACTCAATTTTTAATTTTTGAAATGATGCAGATTGGTAATTTTAAAAAGTTTATTTTCGAAAAGTGAATAAATAGACGCTTGTCCTCAATATGCTCCTAAGAAAAATAAGAATACTCAAATTGAAGCAAGTTTAACGGAAAACTATACAACTTATGTCTCCAACTTCCATCTTGCTCTTAATAGCTGCCTACTTCTCTGTTTTGGTTTTAATCTCCTATTTCACTGGAAAAGAAGATACCAATGCTGCGTTTTTTAAAGCTAATAAGTCCGCACCTTGGTATTTGGTAGCATTTGGTATGATAGGTGCTTCATTGTCTGGCGTAACCTTTATTTCGGTTCCTGGATTAATAGGTGGACAAGAATTTGCGTATATGCAAGGTGTTCTTGGTTTCTTTGTAGGCTATTTTGTCATTGCTTTTGTGTTATTACCATTGTATTATAGATTGAATATTACCTCTATTTACCAATATCTAGAACAACGTTTTGGTATTGTTAGTTATAAAACGGGTGCATTTTTCTTTTTATTATCCCGAGTTACAGGTGCATCTTTTCGTTTATTTCTTGTGGCTTTGGCGATGCAATATATTGTGTTTGAGCAAATGGGTGTACCATTTTGGCTAACTGTTGTTATTTCTATTTTACTAATTTGGATTTACACCTTTAAAGGTGGTATAAAAACTATAATTTGGACAGATACCTTACAAACACTTGCTATGCTGACTGCAGTTGGGTTGGCTATTTATTTGATAAATCAAAAATTAGATTGGTCTTATATAGAGTTTTTAAATTCTGAAACTTTTGCTGAAAAAGGACAGATTTTCTTTTTTGATGACATCAACTCCAAGCAATATTTCTGGAAATATTTTCTAGGAGGAATTTTCATCACAATAGCTATGACAGGATTAGACCAAGATATGATGCAGAAAAACTTAACCTGTAAAACAGAAAAAGATGCCCAAAAGAACATGATTAGCATGTCTGTACTTTTAGTTATTGTCAACTTTGCTTTTTTGTCACTTGGAGCTCTACTATTTATCTATTCGGAACAATTTGGAATACAAATACCAAATGTAGATGGCAGAGTAAGAACAGATTTACTATTTCCAGAAATTGCTATGAATCAAGGTTTAGGAAAACCTTTGTCCATTATTTTTATAATTGGTCTTATTGCTGCTGCTTACTCTAGTGCCGATAGTGCGTTAACATCTTTAACCACTTCTTTTTCAGTAGATTTTCTAAATATTGAGAAACGACCAAAAGCGCAACAAAAACCTTTACGAAAAAAGGTACATGTTGGGGTATCTATACTCCTTGTAATTGTTGTTATTATATTTAATTATCTAGACGGAAATGTTGTAAGTAACTTGTTTAAATTTGCCACTTTTACATACGGACCTTTACTGGGTTTATTTGCATTTGGTATATTAACAAAGCGACACATTAAGGACAAATATGCATGGATTATTGCATTACTTTCTATTTTAATAAGTTTTGGTATTACATTGTTACCAGAATCGGTAATTGGTGCTTATCAATTCCATTGGGAAATTCTAATCCTTAATGGATTTATTACGTTTATGGGGCTATTACTTATTTCAAAAAAACAACCTATTAGTATTGTTTAGTTCCCAAAAGCACCAATGTACAAGCGACTTCGTATTCAATATTATTATCTAAAAGCAATTTATAAAAGTCTAGATTTTCTGTACCAGGATTGAAAATGACGCGTTTTGGATTCAATCCAATAATGTAGTCATAATATGCTTCTTGATGCTTTGGGTTTAGGTATAAAGTTACGGTATCTATATCTTCATAATTTAATAATCTTTTATCAACAGACACACCTGCCACCTCACCTTCTCGTAATCCAAAGGCTTTAACTTCATGATTGTAATTCACCAACCTCTTAATTGCAATATTAGAATATCTGTGCTCTTTTAGAGAAGCACCTAGTACCAATGTTTTCTTTTTCATAAGCAAATTTTGTTAAGAATTGTTAAAACGAGTAACAACATACAAAATTAGTCGTCTTAATTAAAACAAACTATCATCAATCAATCAATCGATACTGAAATTTCATTTAACCTTTCAGTATCACAAAAATGAAAAATCAATGAAACATTACCTCATGGTAATTGTCATGCTATTTTCTTTTATGACAATTGCTCAACCCAACTCAAATTTCGAAATTAAAAATGGTTCAATCTCAGGCCGCGTTATGGATGCCGTCCTTAAAGAACCTATTCCTTATGTTAACATTATCATTAAAGATAAAGACAGTAAAATAATTACAGGTGGTATAACAGACAATGAGGGTGCTTTTTTCGTCGGGAAAATACCTGAAGGCATTGTAACCGTAGATATTACTTTTATAGGTTACAAAACAGTAACGAAAACGATTACCTTAGAAAAAGGAAATTATAAAGTAAACCTTGGAGACATACAGTTAGAAGAAGATACTGAGAGTCTCGATGAAGTGACCGTTGTTGCTGAAGTCACTACAATACAACAAAAAATTGACCGTAAAGTTGTAACTATAGGTAAAGATTTAACAACTGCCGGACCAACCGCATCGGATATTATGAACAATATTCCATCCGTTAATATGGACCAACAAACTGGAGCTATTTCGCTTCGCGGAAATGCCAATGTGCAAATTATGGTAGATGGAAAATTATCTAACGTTCCAGCAGCACAATTATTAAAGCAGATTCCTTCTACTTCAATAAAACAGATAGAATTGATTACAAATCCATCTGCAAAATATAATCCTGAAGGCATGAGTGGTATCATCAATATTATATTATACAAGAATGTAAATATTGGTTTTAATGGAAACTTAAATGTTGGGCTATCTTACCAAATTGAACCAAAATTTAATAGTTCTATCGATGCTAATTATAGAAACGGAAAGCTAAATTTTTATGGTAGTTATGGTAATAGTTTTTCGGACAATGTTAATGAAGGAAGATTTAACCAACTACAGACAGGAACGATTCAAACCTTAGATATTTTGAATGAAAATGACACACATTTATACAAGTTTGGTTTGGATTATTACCTCAACGACAAACATACGTTGTCGGTTTTTACAAATCAGAATGTATTTGAAGGTAGCGCAGTAGTAAATACAGAATTATCAAATACTGCAAACACAAATGTTGAATTTCAAGATATCTTCGGAGATAGTGAAAACACGAGCCAACAGTATAATTTTAATTACAAATGCGAATCAAGGGTTGGTAAATAGATAAAAAAACAAGCTTAATTCATTGAAAAACAACGTCTTAAACTTGTTTAAGTTATTGATTTTCAGTATCTTAATAGTCGATTTCAACAAGATTATTTTG
>NZ_JABDQL010000064.1 GCF_013042245.1 Winogradskyella sp.
TGCACTGCTCACAAAATGATATAGTAAAACTGTAACATTATGACTTTTATGGATATATTTACTATTCTGTGACATCGAGTCACAAAATAGTAATAATTAACGAGGCAAGCCTCGAGGTATTAAACCTAAAAGCGAATAAACAAAGAATCGAAAGAAATAAAAGTGTGCGTTTCATATGATGTATATTAAACTCCCAATATACAATTTTGAAAATCTTTTATTTTAGATAATTTTCTTTAAGGTTATCGCTTTAATGAAAAGTGCGATGAAAAAGTTGTCGCATTTCCGTCGTCATCAAAATAATCTGCTCTAAACCAATAGTCGCTTGTCGGCATAAGGTTTCCGTTAAATGTGCCATCCCAACCTGGACTGTTTGGGCTTATTTGTTTTAATAATTTTCCATATCTATTAAAAATAGTAATGAGTGTTCCTGGTCTATCACGTAGACAATTGATATTCCAAGTTGGATTGTCACTATCGCCATTTGGTGTGAAAAATTTAGGATAATCCAGCACCGTAAATGTATCTGTTGCAATATTACTACAACCATCGATTTGTCTCACTTTCATGATATGGTCGTCACAGCCTGTAATATTCATAAATGTATTATTATTTACCCATGGTCCATTATCTAATTGGTATTCATACATACGGTTTCCGCCAGTTACAGTAACCTCAACAATTTGATTACTACTAAATGCTTCCGAAATTAATTCAATGGTAAATTCCAATTGACTAAACGGAATAACATCTATTGTTGCTTCAATACTAGATGCACATTGATTTGGATCTGGTGTAAATGTATAGGTCGTGGTCATTTGGTTATTTATCGGCTGTGACCAAGCACCTGTAATACCTTCCAAGGAAATTGTTGGCAATGGATTTGTGATTTCGTCTTCGCAAATGGATTCTGGTAAATTAAACGTTGGTACTACTGGTGGTGTCACCACAATTTCTAATGTGGTATTTACGACACAACCTTGACCTGTATCTGGCGTAAATGTGTAGATTGTTGTTATTGTATTATCCAAAGCTGGCGACCATGTCCCTGTTATTCCGTTGTTAGACGTTAATGGTAGTTCTGCCAAAAACTCACCTGGACAAATCGGGTTTACAACATCAAAAGTTGGTGTTGTATTCGGTGTTACATCTATAGTTAATAGTGCTGTATTGGCACACTCATCTATATTTGGCGTAAATGTATAGGTTGTTGTAGCACTATTATTTAGGACTGGTGACCATGCACCAGAAATACCATTATTGGATGTCGTTGGTAAATCGGTTAGAATACCACCTTCGCAGATGGCTGGCACAGCATCGAAAATTGGGTCAATCCTTGATAACACTTCAATTTGTAAAGTTGTAGTATTAGCACATTCTGCTGCACTTGGTGTAAATGTATATATCGTAGTCGTAGAATTATCTAGAGCTGGTGACCAAGTCCCAGTAATACCGTTGTTAGATGTTGTTGATAATGCCGCTAAGGCATCTCCTTCGCATATTGTGTCAACGGCATCAAAAGTTGGATTAATAGGTGTATTTACGACAATTTGCAAGGTTGCAATTTCTGCACATTGCATAGCATCTGGCGTAAATGTGTAAGTCGTCGTCGTTGTATTATCTAATGCTGGTGACCATATTCCTGTAAAGCCATTGAGTGATGTCGTTGGTAATGGTGTCATTGTATCTCCTTCACAAACAGGACTAACCGTATCAAAGCTTGGAGTTGTTGGAGGCGTAACATCAATTTGTAGTGTAGTCGTATCTACACAACCTTGACCAAAATCTGGTGTAAATGTATAAATCGTTGTTACAGTATTGTCTAAAGCTGGTGACCATGTACCAGTAATACCATTATTAGACGTTGTGGGTAAAGCTGTGATTGTATCTCCTTCACATATCGGATCTATAGCATCAAACGTAGGCTCCGTTAGTGGTATGACAACAATATCTAGCGTTGTCTGATTTGCACAACTATTAGCGTTTGAAGTAAATGTATAAGTTGTTGTTGTCGTATTATTTAATGTAGGCGACCATGTGCCTGTAATGCCTTCCAAAGATGTTGTTGGTAAAGATGTCAATGAGCCACCTTCACAAATAGGTCCTACAGAATTAAATGTAGGTGTTTCAACTGGTAAAACCACTAATAGAAAATCATCTACCGTAGTATCTCCACAAATATCACTAATAGTCACTGTATAAATAGTTGTGCTATTTGGAGAAAATGTAGGGTTAGCAATATTAGGATTACTTACTCCTATGGTTGGTAACCAAGTATAAGTTACACCACTAGGAATAGTTGCATCTACTTGAATGTCATTATTCTGACATATAGTTTCGTTTTGTAATTGTAGATTATCAATAAATGAAATACTATTAAAACAGACTTGATGCAAATTAGATAAGCCACCTGTTGATCCTACAAATCCGAAAAAGACAGAATCGTCATCAGAAAAAATAACATTCTTGATATCTAAATTTAAAGTAAGACGTAATTCACAATCAAAAAACACACTTAATATTTCGGTAGTGGCATTCCAGTCGATTTTAATTTCATGTGTATTGCCATCTTCAATATTCTGAGATGTAAGACTTGCCTGTATAGGACCAGCTAAATTTGCGCTTGAATTGTTATGAAAAGGATTGCCATCTCTTTGGATAGCAATATGGTCAAAAAAAGGATCTGCTAAAAGACCTTCAGAAGGGATATTATTCTGATAGGTGTCAAATTCTATAATTAAAGACTCTGCTATACCTTGATATCCCATACCGCCACCAGCATTTCCTAATTGAGGCGTTGAATTTCTTTTAAAAACAAGTGCCATACCATCAGCGCCATCATTGTCCTTATTTCCAAAGTTATTTTGATAATTAATCGTGAAATCATTATCAAAATCTATGGCATTATCATACCAAACGCCACCAGATTGAAAATCTAAATCTTGAGTAATTATAAAGCAATTATCACCTTGATTTACAGCATCTCCTATGGTTGTTGCATTGAGTTGCGCATGCAGTATAGAGCCGGAAAACAATAAGAATATGAGGATTATTTGATTTTTTACACTCAACATTAAGGTTTAATGTATGAAGATATTAAACTATGTATTGATGCACAATACAATTAACTTGTTGTATAGTTTATGTATGGTTTATCAACGAAATATTTCTATCTGAGGTATAATTTGAAATTATAATTTTAGAAGAATAAGCTCCCATTCCTCACCATGGGCTGAATGCATATCTAGAGTTTCAAATCCTACTGCTTGATGTGCAAATGAAGAACGTTTATTTTTTGTATTTACTTCTGTAATAATAATGTCAAAGTTTTCCTTTAGTTCTGAGCTCATCTTTTTATATAATTCTCCAAAAACACCCTGTTTCCTATAAGCCTTATCAATACAAATCTGTCCCATAATCACGAACTTTAGATCAGATAAGTTTTTAATCTCTAAAACAGAATCCATAAAGTCAAACATAGGGACAAGCAAGGGAACATCAGCCTTAAACTGCTTAAGCATGCAAAGCGCATAACCAACAACCGTATCACCATCTTTAGCAATGATGTGAGGTTGGGCATCGTTCATTCGTTTTAAGACATCGAAAGAATGACTAACGGTTACAAAACCTTCAGATTTTCGTTCTTCCTTGGTAATGGTGGTGAATAGATTCTTTTTTTGAAGTTTAAGAATCTGTTTCAATTGGTCATCAGATGTTACAGTTCCGTATACTATATTATTCATTGACATATTCTAAAATATCACTTGGCTGGCAATCCAAGGCTTTGCAAATCGCTTCTAAAGTCGAGAATCGTACTGCCTTTGCTTTCCCCGATTTTAAAATAGACATATTAGCAGTGGTGATACCGATAATCTCCGCAAGTTCCTTGCTTTTCATATTTCGCTTAACCAACATGATGTCTAAGTTTACTTTTATGGACATGAGTTATATGGTTAGATCGTTTTCTTGTTGAAGGTTTAATCCTTTCAGGAATACTTCACTTAAGAATTTAAAAAACAAACCAATAACAAAATATAAAATCATACTAGAATCAAGAATTCTAAAATTTCCATTATCAAAAAACGCTAATACAAATTGAGTCAGTAACTCTACAAAACCAGCAATTAGAAAAAACATTCCTGATTTTTTAAAACTTGAAACCACATCTTGAGAAAAAATAGTACCATAAGATAAATCTATCAAACATTTTTTTATGTTATGTAGTGCTTTAATTAATACATAAAACATAAGTATTGCCAAAATAAACATTACTATTTTTAGATTTGTTTTCATTTCTGTAAAAAGTGAAGGCAAGTTTAAAATCTTTGGGATTTTTGTGGTATCCGTAATTAATAGATCTATTGAAAAACTAATCATTAGCATAATAAAAGCCATAATTAGAAGATAATAATAAACTGAAATTATAATTTTTAAGATTTTAATAGTTTTCATAATTAAATAGTTAAATCATTTTCTTGTTTTAATACATTGCCATTATTTATGAAATCAGATATTATTAAAAGACTAAAACCAATAAAAATTAATAGTATATTGGAACTGATTCCTTCAAAAAGAGTTTCTCCATTAGTATAAAATAACAAGAAAACATCCCAAGTCAAACTTAAACTTCCAGATATAAAAAATAATCGTCCAGCTATTTTAAATTTCTTTGAACTTACTTTATTGAAATAGCCATTTTTTAGAGTACTATACAATCCACTTTTAATAAAAAATAATGCTATAAACGAAATCAGAGAGAAAACAAATCCTATAAATTGAGTATAAAAACCAAAAATTAAAAAATTATAAGAATCACCAATCAAGTTACCATAATAAGGTGAGTAAAATATTAAGTAAATATTTGTTGCAAAATGAATACTAAACAAAATGATGAGCAAAATGATGAAGCTGTGTAGTAGTTTTATTTTTTTCATAATTATATAGTTAATTCGTTTTCTTCTTTGGCGTGCTTTGCTACTTTAAACACTTCACTTAAGACCATAAAAAATAGGCCTAAACACATAATACCCAAATAAGGTGTTACGCCTAATGTTAATTTTATTTTATTCTGAATAATAAGCCTTGAAAGCGGTAGAAGTATTGTAGCTGTTAAACCAACTATACTAAGCAAATATCCTATTTTATAATAGTTTTTAATAACATCTACATGGAATGGTTTTACCTGCTGAAAATAGCGTATTGTTTTTCTAAATAAATAGAAACAATAAAAACAGACGTAAAATAAGATTATAAAAACAAACAAAAACAGCTTTACGCTAAGATCAGAAAAATCAACCGCATCTTTTTCAAAATCTAAAAATACGTTAATGCTTTCTGGACTTGAAAAGGAAAAATAAATAAACAGTATTAAAAGTATTGCTGATGGTATACACCATAAAATCCAAATAAAATCTACGATAGCTTTTAGAATTTGAAGCTTTCTCATTTCAAATAATTATTGTTTTTCAATAATTTTTATATAACTAAACTTTAAATACAATAATTATATTTGTTCTAATGATAGAGAAAGAATTTACTATAAGAGAGCCAAAATCTTCAATTTTAGATATCGTTGCAGTTTCTGCGGCGCTCACAATACAGACAGGCTTTTGCTATTATATATTTACTAATGTGAGACTAAATTTTTATGCTTTTTTTTTGATTGCTCTTACAGGATATATTCTTTTCAATTCAATCATTATTCCTGGATTACGAACTAAATGTATTTATCTTAATTTCAGTAAGCGAAAAATTAAATATGAAATAGAAATTGGTCCTCTGACAATAAGAAAGAAATGGAAAGATATTGAAAATCCAGAATATGTCTCAGTATTCAAAACCCCTAAAGGTATTGAAGTAAATTTGTGGCATAACAAAAACCAAATTATAAATTTATTTGCTTATGATGACTTTGAAAAAGTCATAGAAGAAGCCTTTTTCTTTGCAGATAAATTAAACATTGATTTACTTGATGCCAGAGAACGGGGTTATCATAAATGGATAGATAAAAATTTTTACCAACAACATAAAAAAGTCCGATATATCGAATGATGTTTTTTTTAGAATTTTAAATTTTTTGTTTGTCCGTAATCAGTAATAATTTAGATTTCAAACACATTCTGTCACATTGAGTACTTCGACTGTGCTCAGTATAAACTAAAGTCGAAATGTCTTGCAAATCAAGAACTTAGATTTCTCGACTACACTTCGACTACGCTCTGTGACCACGCTCGAAATGACAGATACATTCTGATTATTACACTTTAAGGATATACAGATTAAATTTAAACAAACGCATCTTTATCAAATGGAAAAAACCTTCATCACCATAGCTAAATTTCAATACACCTCAGAAGCTCAAATTATAAAAGGACATATGGAGTCCGATGGCATCGAAGTTTTTCTGAGAGACAACTTTACTATTGATACTGACCCATTGGTAAGTAATGCTATTGGTGGCGTAAAACTTAAAGTCTTAGCAAAAGACAAAGAGGCTGCAATGGAGGTTTTACAATCTATAAAGGCATATTCGTTAGACGATGATGGTAACCCAATTATTTGTCCTAATTGTGGTCAAAATCGAGTAGAGCTATTTAGCACTATCTCTGATTTTAAATCTTTCTTCGCCTTTATTATCGGTTTTCTATTTGGCACATTGCCTTTTAGTACACGTTATCAATACCAATGTGAAAATTGTAAGACGACATTTCCTATTAAGGATTAATAAGGTTATTGTAAGAGTTTTTTAATTTTTTAATCACAGTTTCAATATCAGCCTCATTTAAATGTCCAAAACCAAAGCGTATGGCACAAGTGCTCTTGTTTTGATATAAGATAGTTTTTGGTAGAAATAAGTCTAGCTTTTTAGCTTCTTCAGCGAGTTTAATTAACGACATATTATCTTCAAACTGAAGCCAAATTGCTAATCCACCAGATGGCACATTAAACTTTATAATACCTCTAAAATAGTGTTCTAAAAAATGACATGCACAATCGCGTCGCCTTTTATAAGTTATACTATTCTTCTTTTTAAGTCGGTATATTTCACCTTCAGAAATAAGCTCAGACAACATTTGCTCTTGTATTAAATCACCTTGCTTATCTAGTAATTGAAGATAGTTTTTAGCCTCTGAAACAAAATTATCTGGTGCAACTATAAATCCTGTATGAAAACTTGGAAATAACGACTGACCCAGCTTCCCCAAATAAATAACCATACCACTAGTATCTGCAGTTGCCATAGGTAACATAGCAGAGCCATCAAACTGAAAATCATTATCAAAATCATCTTCTATGATAGCGAAGCCGTAATCTTTAGCTAATTGTAATAGCTGTAATCTACGCTTTGCGCTTAAGGTTACAGTTGTTGGATAATCTCTATTTGCATTGACGTAGACACATCTTATGCTTTTTTTAAGGAAGTGTTTTTTTATGTAATCTACATCTAAACCATCATCATCAACGGGTACGGTTTTTATCGTCGCACCTGCTTGCTGAAAAATCATGTTAGACGCATAATTACTTAACTGACCTACCAAAACTAAATCTTGCGGTTCTATTAAGAGTTGTGATACGATGTACAAACTCATTTCGGCGCTTCTCGTATTGACGATGCTCTTAGATGAAATTCTAAAGCCACGAGTAGCATTTAAATAGTTACAAAGCTGAGTTTTAAATACCGAAACCGATTCGATATGCGTTATATTCCATTTATTGATGAGAGATTTTCGTTTCATCGCGGCAGCATACCATCTCGAAAATTGGTGGGTTGGATGTAAACGTAAATCGGGTTTACCATCATTAATTATATACTTGGAAGTCGTTTTATCTTCGGTCGATGCCAAATTAAGAGACTGCTGAAAAGGAAAACCAGAATTTTTAGGATAATCGTATGCTTCATTTATCTTTTGACCTGAAGCTATAATCTTTGTAGAATTGTCATCTGGTATTAAAACAAAAGTGCCTTTGTTTGCTATGATATCCACCCAACCTTGTGAAGCTAATTCGTCATAAATCGCCACAGCTGTATTGCGATGAATCTTTAATATATCACTCAAAATACGTGTTCCAGGTAATTTGCTTCCTTTAGCTAAATAACCACGTTGTATTGCATTTATAATTTGTTGTGCTACCTGAATATATAAAGGCTGAATACTACTTTTATCAAATGAAATAAGTTGTTTTATGATTTGTTTAACCGGACTATTCATTATTTTAAAACTGGACTATTTTAATCGTCCGGAAAGTTACCACTTTTGCAAAAGTTATATTTACGTATTCATAAAAATTAAATGATGAAAAATTCCATCTGCTATATTGCTATTATTTTGGCCACAACATTTCAGATAAATGCACAAGAAAAGTCTGAAATAGAAACAGATACTTTAAAAGAAGTTATTGTGACTTCATCACGTATAGATTTGCCCTTCAAAAAAAATTCAAGAACCATAAATATTATTACCAAAAGTGATATTAAAAATAGTGCAGCTGTAAACGTTGCCGATTTATTGCAACAAGTTGCAGGTGTAGATATTAGACGCCGAGGTACTGGCGGTAGTCAAGCCGATTTATTTATTCGCGGTGGCGGATTTGACCAAACTTTATTACTTATTGACGGTATAAAAATGGACGACGCACAAACAGGTCATCATACGATGAATGCTGCATTACCAATTGAGGTTATTGAGCGTATCGAAATCGTAAAAGGACCAGCAGCCAGAGTTTTTGGACAAAACGCATTTACTGGCGCAATAAATATAGTGACCAAGAAAAATATTGAAAATACCGTTTCTGCTAATATTGAAACTGGTTCTTTTGGTCAGTTAAACGGAAACATTACAGCTGGTATTGATTTAGAAAACTCATCCCATATTGTTCACATTGGTCGTGTCACTTCTGAAGGTTACCGTTTAAATTCAGACTATGATAATTCTAATTATTTTATAAAAAGCACCTTCAATGAAGACAAACAGCCTATTCAAATGATTGCTACGTTTATGGAGCGTAAGTTTGGTGCAGAAAATTTTTATACTACCAATCCTACTTTCAATGAATATGAAGAAACACAAAATAGTTTACTAGCGTTTACGACAACTTTTAAAAACGATAAGTTTAAAGTATCGCCTCGTATCTATTGGAGACGTAACCAAGATATGTTTTTATTAAGACGTTTTGAACCTACTTTTTTTAGAAACTTTCACGTTTCAAACAAAGTTGGTGCAGAAGCTAATGCATCATACACTTCAAATTTAGGAGTTACTGGTTTTGGTTTAGATTTAGCTAAAGTAGACTTAAGAAGTAACAACTTAGGTAGCAGAAATCGTTTTATGGCTACAGCGTTTTTAGAACACCGTTTTAATCTGGCTGATGGCAAACTAGATATTACTCCAGGTATTGCAGCAACTTATTTTACAGATTTTAAATTTAACGCTTTTCCAGGTATTGATATCGGTTACTCAATCACAGATAATTTAAGAGCATACGGAAATATTGGTTATACTTATCGCATCCCAACATACACTGATTTATTTTACAACGACCCTGCTACAGCTGGTAATCCAGATTTAGAACCAGAAGAAGCTTTTTCTCAAGAAGTTGGTTTAAAGTATTTTTCACCTAAGTTTAACGCTTCTGTAGCTGTATTTAATAGAGATGCAGAAAATCTTATCGATTATATTAGACCAAATACTACTACTGGTATTTTTACTGCAACAAACATTAGAGATGTTAATACTCAAGGTATAGAAGTTGATGCAGCTTATAATTTTAAAATCAATGAGTTTAATCAAACTTTAGCTTTTGGATATTCATATTTAGATGATAATATTATGGATCAAAACCCGGATTTATCACGTTACTCTTTAAACACGTTGAGGCATCAATATATCACAAGATTAAGTACGCAACTCTTTAAAAATGTTCGTCAAAATATCGTTTACAAATATGCCGAACGTACTACAGGACAAACGTATAATGTTTGGGATGCTTCATTAGCTATTCAATTAAAGCAAATGGAACTTACTATAACAGCAAGCAACATTTTTGATGCAGATTATATTGAAGCTGGATTTGTACCAATGCCTCCGAGTAATGTGTTGTTTGGATTACGATACACGTTTAAATAAGAAAATATTACATCACAATTTTAAGCCTAGTTTAAAAGTCTAAATATATTGCTGAGACATCGAGCGGAGTCGAAATGTAATCAAAAGAAAAATATTCAAGATTTCTCGACTCCGCTCGAAATGACAGAGTCAGTTCCTTTCAGGCTTTTTTATTTTCAGCAATCCATAAATAATTATTCAATTACCTGTAACAAAACTCAGATTTTAGCTACATATATTTTGAAAGTAGATTGAGCTATTTATTTCTTAAGTTCAATTTAGTATTGATTAACCATCAAAAACTTCAAAACCTTTTCTGTCTAACAGAAAAAAACGTGTACCTATAACTAAGTATGCATAACTTTTTTGACGGCATAACTCAAACAGAATAACTTTCAATTGAGCAATTGAAAACTAATTTTCGGTTGTATATTTATTAATTTATCAAAAGCCTTGTAATTATGATAGACTGGTTTTCTAATTTAGAACTTTTTGCAAAAGTATATTGGAGTATTGCACTTGTTGGCTCAGTAATTTTTACTATAGTTATGATAATGGCATTTGCAGGTGGTGATGCTGATGATTTGGGAGATGTAGATACAGATTTTGATGGTGATATAGGTGCTGGCTTTCAGTTTATAAGCTTTAAAAATCTTGTTGGCTTTTTTACCATTTTTGGTTGGAGCGGTATTGCATGCCTAGACGCAGGTGTATCAAAACCTATAACCATTATTGTTTCTATTATTTGTGGGTTAGTGATGATGCTTATTATGGCTACACTCTTTTACTTTATAAGCAAACTTTCTGATAGTGGTACATTAAATTACAAAAATGCTATTGACGCGATTGGCGAAGTATATTTGACCATTGGACGTGACCGGTCTAAAATCGGAAAAGTAAGTGTTAACGTACAAGGTACAGTTCGCGAACTTGATGCACTCACAGATGCATTAACCGATTTAAAATCAGGTACAATTATAAAAGTTGTTGACGTGACTTCAAACGGAATCCTTATCGTAGATCAAACCCGTAAACCCATTGAGCCGTCTCAAATTGATGACGGCAATCTAATCGAACAATAAAAAATAATAACCATCCTAAATTTATAACTATATGAAATTACTCAACATTCTACTTCAAGAAAATATTATGGAAGGCATCGGCGGACCTATGCTACTCATTTTTGTAGTCCTATTTGTATTATTGACTATTATAATCCTTATAAAACGTTACAAACGTTGTCCGTCTGACCGTATTCTAGTTGTATATGGTAAAGTTGGTGGCGGTCAATCTGCCAAGTGTATTCATGGTGGTGCTGCTTTTATTCTTCCGGTAATTCAAGATTATGAATTCTTGGATTTAACCCCAATTTCTATAGAAGTTAATTTAGTCAATGCACTCTCTAAACAAAATATTCGTGTTAATGTACCATCTCGTTTTACCATTGGTATTTCAACTGAGCCTGGCGTTATGCAAAATGCTGCAGAACGCTTATTAGGGTTGGGACAAAACGAAATTCAAGATTTAGCACAAGAAATCATTTTTGGTCAATTACGTTTAGTGGTTGCATCAATGGATATCGAAGAAATTAATAACGATCGTGATAAGTTTTTAGCTAATATTTCGCAATCTGTTGAAACCGAGCTAAAAAAGGTTGGGTTGAAATTAATTAACGTAAACATTACAGATATTGTTGACGAATCTGGCTATATCGAAGCTCTTGGTAAAGAAGCTGCAGCACATGCTATAAACGCAGCTCGTAAATCGGTAGCAGAGAAAACTAGAGATGGTTCTATTGGTGAAGCTAACGCTGTACAAGATGAAAGAACCCAGGTTGCTGCAGCAAATGCACAAGCTGTTGAAGGTGAAAATGCGGCGAAAATTTCGGTTGCGAATTCTGACTCGTTACGTCGTCAACGTGAAGCTGAAGCTGAGCGTGTGGCTATAGCGGCAGAAAAAGTTCAATCTGCAAAAGCACTAGAAGAATCTTATGCGGCTGAGCAACAAGCCGAATTGGCGAGAGCTGAACGAGAGCGTTCTTCTCAAATGGCTGATATCATTGTACCTGCTGAAATTGATAAAAAGAAAGTGGAAATTGATGCTGAAGCTGAAGCAGAGCGTATAAGAAGACGTGCAAAAGGTGAGGCTGATGCGATATTATTTAAAGCTCAAGCCGAAGCAAAAGGACTTTACGAAGTCTTAACCAAACAAGCTGCTGGTCTTGATGAAATCGTAAAGGCTGCTGGCAATAACTCTAAAGATGCTGTACTTTTATTAATTGCTGATAAATTACCAGAGTTGGTAAAAACACAAGCCGAAGCTATTAAGAATATTAAGATAGATAAGGTGACTGTTTGGGAAAATGGCGGCGGAAAAGATGGCAAGTCATCAACGTCTAACTTTATATCAGGAATGTACAAATCGGTACCTCCATTACAAGAAATGTTTAACATGGCTGGTATGGATTTACCAGAGTATCTTAAAGGAAAAGACAAAAAGGAGATTGAAGCAGATGATGCTACAATTGAAAAGTCTGAAGATTAATTAAAAACCAAAGCGCTGTCACCTTGAGCGCAGTCGAAAGGTCTCTTCTTTAAAATATGAGATTTATCGACTACGCTCTAAATGACAGTTTTACTAAATTCTATCTTAATTGGGTAGAATTTTTCGTTTTTTATGATAATGGATAAATTCACTTTCAAAAGAAAACTTCCTCTATGGAAGTCAATTTTGGGATTACTCCTTTTGGCTGTTGGTATATACTCTTTATTTTCAAACTTTAGAGGTTTTATAATTATCGGGCTGGGTGTTTTTATGCTTTTAATTGAAGGCTCCGAATTCGATTTTACAGATAGAAAATACCGAAAGACAAAGTCTATTTTAGGGTTTACCATAGGCAAGTGGCAACCGTTACCAGAAATAGAATACGTATCTGTGTTTAAAACAACTGAGACTACAACATTGAGACAAACATCTGCAGAAGCGAATGTAAAAACGGAAGTGATTAAGCTAAATTTATTTTATGAGAATAATAAGCGAATTGAAACTTACAGAACCTATGATATCGAAGACGCATTTAAAAAAGCAAAGGATATAGCAACTTTGCTAAACGTAGATATTCTTGATGCTACAGAAAAAGAATCTAAATGGTTATAACTAATTTGATTGGTATTCTATCACAATTATTTAAATTTAAATTCGTTTTACTAAATTTGAATTTTAAATTATTCGAAGTTGAAGTTGAATCTACAAGACATACCTAGAGTAAAAACTATCACAAAAGAGGATTTTATTAAAAATTACTTCAGACCCCAAAAGCCAGTGGTTATTGAGCGTTTTGTAGAAGAATGGCCAGCATATACCAAATGGAGTCTTGATTACATGAAAGAAGTTGCTGGAGACATCACAGTACCTTTATATGATGACAGACCAGTGGATTATAAGGATGGTTTTAATGAAGCGCATGCCAAGATGAAGATGAGTGATTATGTTGACTTACTTAAACGTAAGCCTACTAAATACCGTATTTTTCTCTGGAATATTCTTAAAGAAGTACCTCAACTTCAAAAAGATTTTAGTTTCCCTGATTTTGGAATTCGAATTATGAAAAGCCTACCCATGTTATTTTTTGGCGGTAGAGACTCGCATACTTTTATGCATTACGATATTGACTTAGCTAACATTTTTCATTTTCATTTTGAAGGTAAAAAACAATGTATTTTATTTGACCAAAAACAGAATAAGCACCTATATAAAATTCCACATTCTCTAATTACAAGAGAAGATATAGATTTTTCAAGTCCTGATTTTGATAAGTGGCCAGCTCTTAAAAATGCAAAAGGCTGGGTTTGTAACCTTAGTCATGGTGAAGTATTGTATATGCCTGAAGGGTATTGGCATCATATGAAATATATAACACCGGGTTTTTCTATGAGTCTTCGCGCTATTGCACGCAAGCCTAAAAATTTAGGAAAAGCCGTCTATAATGTCTTTTTTATGCGTAGTTATGATAATTTAATGCGAAAATTAAAAGGCCAAAAATGGATAGATTGGAAAAATGAGCAGGCTATAATCCGAACAAATAGAGCAAAAGGGATTACTTAATTAATTCATTAATTTTTTCATAGACTAAGTTAGATTCCCAACCACGGTATAGTAAGTAGTCTGCAACCTTCTTCCTTTTCTTGTAGCTATTTTTTTCTTTAACTTGACTTATTCGTTTTTCAGTTAATTCATGAAGTGTATTAAAATAATCATCTAAGTCAATTTCTTTCAATCCGCTTTTTATAGTATAATCAGAAATTTGTCTGAACTTTAACTCTTTTATTATTCTATTTTTTCCCCATTTTTTAATTCGAAATTTTCCACGTACAAAGGCTTTGGTAAAACGTTCTTCATTTAAATAATTATTAGTGATTAAGTGAACAACAATGTTATCAATAGCCTCAGGAATCATACGCATACTCTTAAGCTTATTTGTAACGTCTTTATGGCAACGTTCCTGATATGCACAGTAGTTTTCAAGCACTTTTTGCGCTTCATAGATAGAATAGGTTTTTTGAGGGTTCATAGTACAAAAATAGAATGTAAATTCCTTACTTTGTATATTAAGTGAGATAAAAACAATCCGTTATGCTTAAAAAGTCACCTTTCTTACTACTGGAATTATTACATTAGACTGGACACAAAGAATAGAGATTTAAAGTTAACTTAAATAACTTTTAATTATGAAACGAGCATGCTAAACATATTATCACCCAAAGGAATGATTAATAGCGAACAGCATGTGTCCATAAAAAAACAGAATAAGTCCCATTTTTGTAAAAGTGGGACTTTTTTACAAACTATATTTAGCAGACAAAATAAGGTTTCTGCCTGCACCTGCAATACCTGAAGAATATGGCCTATAACGTTGATCTGTGATGTTTTCTAAACTACCTATTGCAACCAAATTCTCACTAATTTTGTACTGTACTCTGAAATTTAGAGTATACCACGATGGCGAATAAGGATTTCCATTTTTATCGCTAGCATAAAGATAATCCTTGCTTATTTCTGATGGTGCTAAATTTTCAAAAGACAAAGTACCATTGTATATCGCAAATGCATCAAAATTAAACTTTTTGAATGTCCACACAAGATTTGTACGACCAAAATTAGGAGCAATATGCCTCACTGGAACTTCTACTCCATCGGCTTCTTCAGTACCGCCAATGATATTATATTGAGACCTTAGTCTGAGCTTATCCGAAAAATTGATTTCCGCACCTACTTCAAAGCCATAGATATACTCTTCCGAAGCGTTTTGTATCGCCTGTACATCACTTAACTCACCATCATAAATAATTTGAGACTCTCCATTTAGAGTAAAATTACGACGTATTAACGCATTATCTAAAAACGTATAATAAGTCGCCATATCTAGCTTTATCTTATCATTAAAGTTTAATTTTAATCCTAGCTCTGCACCATAGGCATACTCTGGTCTTAAACCATTATTAGGCACTACAACAGCTCCAGGCTCTGAATCAAACACCTTACCTATATCGTCTATATTTGGTGCTCTAAACGCAGTTGATGCATTTAAATTCCATTCAATCATTTCATTTGGCATCCATCGAATACCTGCTGTACCTGTTAATGCTCCAGCATTAGTTTCAGATGTACTAAATGGTAAATTTAAAAACACATTATTTTCCGTAAAATCTGAAGTAGTAATAATATGGTTATATCTTAATCCTGACTGAAAAACAAACTCATTATTAGGCTTGTACTTATAACTCGTGTAAGCCCCAATAGATTGCCAAATCGAGCCATCTGGATAACGTGTCAGTGAAGAAGTATTTTCACTGGTAGCGATATTGGTTTTAAAACCCTTAGAACCTACCGTATTATACAAATATTCAAATCCATAGAACAGACTAGATTTTGGGTTGAGTGTTTTTTCTAAGTCTAAATTAAAAGACAAGGCATCTACATTTTCCGAGCGTGTTCTTCGTGTTTCTGATTGAAAATCTCTATCTGTTCGGCTTTCTTGAAAATTTTGATAAGCCGCTGTAGCTTTTATTTTATCATAAAAACTAGAACTACTACTCAATTTAGTAACAGATAAGTTACTCATAAACCATTTTTGGGGTCCATAATTCCATTCAGCTGAGCGCAAGCCGCCACCTCGTGGTCTTATTAAGCGGTCGTACCTTGAAAACTCGGATGTGGTAGAATAATGGATTCCCAAATCAAACTTTAAATTATCTTCTGGTTCAAAATGCACCTTTTGCATCAGATTAAGTTGACTGTAACCTGTAGGAGTTTGAACTAACGGTTCTGGGTTTTCAACCAATGCATCAATATTATTATTGGTCTCTACAAACTGTGATCTTAAATAATCATCAGGACCATGGCGTCCCATTCTCAAATCATCAAAGTCCGAATAACTAACACTCGTCAAAAATCCCCATTTTTTATATCCCAAACTGAAATCTAAATGTCCTGTTTTTTCATTATTAGCAGAAGAAAATCTTGAAACAGCATTAGCCTTAAAAAACAATTCGTCTTTATAAGATAATTGTGGCTTTTTGGTATAAAAACTCATAACACCACCAATGGCATCACTTCCATAAACGACGGAACCAGCACCAAGTGTGACCTCAGTATTGTTTAGTGAAAATGGGTCGATAGATATGACATTTTGTAAATTACCGCCTCTAAAAATAGCGTTATTCATACGTACGCCATCTACTGCAATTAACAAACGACTAGTCGAAAATCCTCTAATTATTGGGCTTCCGCCACCTAATTGACTTTTTTGAATAAAAACATTACCAGCCTCTGCTAAAGCATCTGCACTGGTTTGTGGGTTAGCAAACGCAATATCAGTTGCGTTTAAGCTAATTATAGTCTGAGGAATATCTTTTCTACTTTGCTCGAATTTTGAAGCAGAAACAACGACTTGATTTAAGCCTTCTACAGTTAAGCTCAAAAAAACCTTATAATCCCTCATTGCAATCTCTTTTTTGGTAAGCTTAATTTTTGTGTATAGAAAATTTTGAAAATAAATAACCTCATCGTCTGAAAAATTATCTAAGGATGCTCTACCATCAATATCTGTGACTACAGATTTATTCTTTTTTAAATTATATAAAGCAACTCCAGGAATAGGTTCCTTAGAGAGTTTTTCAAGAACTACAATAGTCTGTCCTTGTACTAAACATGAAACTATAACAAATGAGAAAAATAATATTTTAAATTTCAAAAAAATCAATATATATGGGGATTATTAGCGAAAAACTTCACTTAAAATGGTCAATGATTTTGGTTTTTTAAAACCTTCCAAATGTAACTCAAAATATAGTAATAGCATACTTAAAACATCATGACGTTCTTTAGCACTCATCTTTACTAAATACACCTCATCAAAATTTGTACCTAGCAGCTGTTTTAGCAATGTTAAATTTTTACCTGAAACTGAATAATGTCCTTTTGAAGTTGTTTCAAAAGATCCCGTACGTAAATTGAAAAAATGACTATCTGCTTTAGATTCGTTAGGTTGAAACCCTAGATATCGTGATAATCTCAGCAGAAATATAATATGAAAGTTTGCAAATTGTTCTTCACTATCCAAATACTGAAAGGCGGTTTCTATAAAATGAAATAAATCTTCGTTTTGCTCTTCTTCTTTTAAAACATTTGTCAGTAATTCTGAAAGAAACATAACTACAGCACTTTTATACACATTTGTGTATAGTGTTTTATAAAGATAGTTGGTCTTAATATCTTTTAGGTATTGCAAAGACTGATTGGATTTGTAGTTCTCTTCTACAGAAAGTTGCATCAAAGGCTGAAAGTAAACACTCTTAGCTCTATTAGTTTTTGAAGATTTAAACCCTCCTTTTATTAGATAGCTTACCGAACCACGATGCTTTGTGTAAGCGCGGACAATAAGATCGTAGTCTTTGTATTTTATTTTGCTTAATACAATAAGGTTAGACTTAATAATCATAAACTATAGCTTACCGAACAATGAGTAGCTTTATTATTTTACTTTCAAATGTATCTAAATCATTTATGATAATTAAATATACTCCTGAAGCTACAATATTATTAGCCAAATTCTTACCATTCCAAATGGCTGTACCGCCATCTATAGCAAAATTAGTTCTTAGATTAGAATTTCTTCTATTTACTCTTGATTGTGCTTCGGCAACTAAATTGCCTTCAACGTCTGTAATTTTTACATTAACGTTTTCTGTAAGGCCAACAACTTTAACGCCTTTATTAATATCATTTAAATCATTTGAACCTAAAATATTATATTCTGGTCGGACTGGGTTTGGATAAGCATATGCGTCGTCTAATTCTTCAACAGGAGATGAGCCTCCTGCTTTAAAAGATAATAGTCCTTTTGGTGTTGCAAAATAGACTGTGCCATCTGTTTCATCAATTGAGATATCATTTATTGCATTAGTTGGTAGTGGAGAACTTTCTGTTGTGAAATGATATATAGTTGTCTGTCCATTAGGTGTAAAATAAAAAACACCTGAATCTAAGGTCCCAATCCATTTGTTATTAGAACCATCAACTTCAATATCTGTTATTGTTTGGTTTTCTAAAAGCTCTCTAGCTAAACCATCTTCTAGGAAGATGATAGGCTCGACAATAATGTCATCATCCTCAAAAAAACCTGAAGTATTGAAGAGGATACGTAATCCGTTTTTTGTTCCAATCCAAAGCTGTCCAGAATTATCAACAGCTAGTGACCTTATAACCTCAGTAGGCAAACCCTGTCTTTCATCAACAATTTGTTTTATTGTAGGGTTTTCATTTTCATTAAATCCAATTAACCCATTATTTCCAGAACCAATCCACTTAGTCCCTGTATTGTTATCTACAACCATATCGAAAAAACCAACTTCATCATTAACAGGATTCTCTATAAAAGAGGCAAAGCTAAACGTGCGCCACTGGTCACTTGCAGGTGTATAATATTTTAATGCCAAATCTACTCGACTTGTCAAGTTCCAAAGATTTCCGTTGTCATCAAAACCTGATGGCCCTGTTCTTATACTTAAAAAATTAGGAGATGATGATTGAAAAGGACTGTTGGTTTCGTCAAAGAAATTAGTAGGTTGAAAATCATTAAATTCTAGAATACCGTCTATAAATGAACTTACAAATACTTGAGTGGGATTATTAGGGTTAATAGTAATCTTATTAAGTTCTCTCATACCTAGAAGACTATCAAAAGGTATATTTTGCCATTGATCTTCTCTTAATATACTTACACCGAGACTATTTAATGGAAACGGATTTAAGAACTGGTCAAACTCACCAAAAGTAATCCACAATCCGTCTCTAAACGCCTGAATTCTAAATGAACTATTAAGTAATGGACCGTCAGGTCGTATTTCTGTAAATAGACTTAAATCACCTGTATTTGTTCTTAATACTCCAAAACTAGTAGTACCAATATAGATATCACTCCCAAAGGCTACTGCTGATGTATATGTAGTTTGAAAATCTTGTATTTGATTTATTTGTGTGTTTAAATTTGCCTCCTCATCGAATATAAATACAGAACCATTAGTGATGTATAACATTTGGTTATCTGAAACTTCAGAGTCTAAAGGAAGCGAGTCAAAACTGAATATGGGAGATTGGACATCATTAACAATTTCTAATAAGGTTCTATCAGTTCTAAGAACATATAAGTTATCTTCAACAGACTCAACAGAAACATAACTTCCTGAACTTAATACCTGCCATTGGTTAGAGTCTATTAAATTGGGATTGGACAAAAGTCCTTTTCTAATACCATTTCCAGCGCTACATGCGGCATAAATAGACCCATTTCTAACAGCTGTTTTTTCTACAGGAATTTGCGTATTATTATTACCTATAAAATAAGTGTCTCCAAACTCTAATCGTTGTAAATCATATACTGAAACACCAAAATTTGTAGAAATGTAAGCAAAGCCATCATTTTCGTAAAAATCATTGATAGTTTTTGTACTTGGGTCTATACTCTCTTTCTCTAATATGTCTACAACAGAAAGTACACTTTGATCGGACTCAAAATAAATTTCAATAAGGCCTGTTTCATAACCTATTAAAAGAAGTTGACTTTCTTCACTGAATTCTATTGTAGAGATTAACTCACCAGATAGTCCTTGAATTGTAGTGATTTTTTCAATCTCATTAGAGTTTACATCGTAACTAAAAACAACATTTTCCGAGGCTGCATAGATTTTAAATTCACTTCTGGTAACATCTACAATTTCAAAATATGAAAAGTAGTCGTGCCACAATGTTGAAAAATCTTTTTGCGCTTCTAATTTAAAGATAGAGCAAATGATTATAAAAAAAACGAGAGTGTATCGTTTCAACATACTTTTCTTAATTTTCTCAAAGATATTATTAGTAACGGTAAATTCTTTAATATCATATATAAAAAAAGCTTCTGAATATAATTACAGAAGCTTTATAATTAAAAAACACTATTAATTAAACAACACCTTGTGCCAGCATAGCATCTGCAACTTTAACAAAGCCTGCAATATTTGCGCCTTTTATATAGTCAATAGAACCATCATCAGTCTTACCATATTCAACACAAGAATCGTGGATATCTTCCATAATATCTTTTAAACGCTCGTCTACTTCTTTTCTAGACCAGCTTAAGCGTAATGAATTCTGGCTCATCTCTAAACCAGAAGTAGCTACACCACCTGCGTTAGAGGCTTTTCCTGGAGCAAATAAAATCTTTGTATTTTGAAATTCGTGAATAGCTTCTGGAGTAGATGGCATATTTGCACCTTCAGATACACACATACAACCATTATCAATTAATTGTTTAGCCTCTTCTCCATTTAATTCATTTTGAGTAGCACAAGGCAAGGCTATATCACAGGCTACAGACCAAGGTCTCTCTCCTTTAAAATATTTTGCATTAGGATATTGATCAACATACTCGCTAATACGCCCACGCTTTTCATTTTTAAGCTCCATAACAAAAGCTAATTTATCTGAATCAATACCGTCTTCATCTAATACATATCCTCCAGAATCAGAAAAAGTTAAAACTTTTGCACCAAGCTCTATAGCCTTTTCAGCAGCGTATTGTGCCACATTACCAGAACCAGAAATAACTACCTTTTTTCCTTTAAAAGAATCTCCTTTTGTTTTAAGCATGTTTTCGGCAAAGTATACATTTCCGTAACCTGTTGCTTCTGGTCGAATTAAAGATCCTCCCCAAGATTGCCCTTTACCTGTAAGAACTCCGGTAAAAGAATTTTTAAGCTTTTTATACATCCCGAACATAAAACCAATTTCCCTAGCACCAACGCCGATATCTCCAGCAGGTACATCTGTATTGTGACCAATATGTCTGGATAATTCTGACATAAAAGAATGACAGAAACGCATAATCTCGTTATCACTCTTTCCTTTTGGGTCGAAATCAGAACCACCCTTTCCACCACCCATAGGAAGAGTTGTTAAGGCATTTTTAAAGACTTGCTCAAAAGCTAAGAACTTTAAAATACTAGCATTTACTGATGGGTGAAAACGTAAGCCTCCTTTATATGGTCCTATAGCAGAGTTCATCTGTATTCTGTAACCACGATTAACTTGTAGCTCCCCAGAATCATCAACCCAACAAACTCTAAATGAGATTAACCTTTCTGGCTCTACCATACGGAGTAAAATATTTTTTCCGTTATAAATATCGTGTTTAGCTATATATGGAATAACTGTTTCTGCAACTTCTTCAACAGCTTGTAAAAATTCTGGTTCGTGACCATTACGTGTTCTTACCTCCTCTAAAAATGCTTCAATTTTTTCTTTCATATTGAATTATTATTAATGTATTCTAGTATTTATAGAACAAAGATACATTATCTGTAAAAAATGTGGTAAATTTTTTAAAAATTATCAATCTATTTTTAAAAATTATTCTTTGGTTTGGATTTTTAAATATTTCCAATAAAAGTGCATTTCGTCCATTTTATTTTAAGTTTCGTCGATATTTTTTTTATTTGCTGATAACTAAGTCAAATAAATAAAACCTATGACCTTTAAATTAAGGCAATTACTACTAATCTGCATAACATTTTTAGCAGTATAGACTTCAAAAGCCAAATTTGGCTTTTCACATGAAATCGGTGTTATTACTGGTCCTGTACAGTTTAGGTCTGACTTTGAACAACGCTTTAATGAAGAAAATAATATAGGAAATACAGGTTATGGTATTGGATTAATTCATTACATAAACTTTTCTTACAGAGCAGATTGTAATTGCTATACCTCTGATACTTATTTCAATGATCACTTTAAATTAAGAAGTAAAATCTCTTACAATAAAACTAAATTAGATCATTTTGGTCGTTGGGTTTACGCTAGTCAATTTGGAATCGATGGTCAACGTCTAGGTGCACATTCTGGTGAAGAAAATTTTGATATTGGTATGCAACTAGAATATTTCCTGCTAAGTATTAGAGCTTTTTTGTCACCTACAGGTGGTTGGTCACCTTTTGTAAGTTTTGGTGTGCATTACACATTATCAAACCCTAAACAATTTACAACATTTGCACGCCAAGGCGGAAGTAGTATTTCTGATGAAAACCTATTTAATCCAGATAATATTTATGGCCCTTGGATACAAGCTCGTAATGGAGAGTACCCTATTAATACTGACCCTATAAACTCTTGGCCTGTCGTATCTAGCATCGCACCCGGAATAAGTTAACTATTCTTTCGGATTTAATGATTGACCTTAGGTTTCAATACTATTTTAGCGATTGGATTGATGGTTTTAATCACAAGTTGCCTTCAAGTAAATAATCCTCGGGGCAAGCCCACGAGGCATTAAAATAATTTCAATTGATTATTCTTTTTCAAACTTTTATAATCCTTTTCAACACCTTGTTCCTTAACATAATTTGCTATCAATTTTTCAGT
>NZ_JABDQL010000066.1 GCF_013042245.1 Winogradskyella sp.
GTAATTTTAGAGTAACAATACATAGATAGGTTTTTAGATTAATAAATTGAAATTCAATACTTTAATTTACTTAAAATCTATCTTTTTTGCTAATAAATTACCCCTAAATATTAATCGAACTCAGGTTGGTGGTACAAAAAATAAAATACCTGAACAGTTAGAGAACGAGATTGAAAGTTTGGGTGCACTTATCAATTCTTACGCCACAGATGACGGGGCACATATCACAGGAAGTCCTTTATCTAAGAATTTTGATGCGACTATGATTTAGTCACTAAAATTCTATTAGAACCACGTTGGGACGCCAAAGAATTTGACCTCGCCAAACAAAGCACAAAAAGTAGTATTCAAAGACAAAAAGCTAATCCAAATGCTATTGCTGCTAATGAATACGCCAAATTATTATACGGAAAAGGTTATATCTTGGCACAAAACAGTCAAGGTACGGAAGCATCAGTTGAAGCTATTACTCTTAATAACTTAAAAGAATATTACAACAGTAACTTAACGCCAAAATTAGCCTCATTAAATTTGGTTGGTGATATCTCACAAGACAAAGCTATTTCTAATCTCGAAACCATTAACCAAAAATGGGAAACTAGAGATGTGGCATTTCGCATACTTGCGGAAATCTTCGCGGATTTTCTTTGCCTGTAATTATTTATTAAATTAGTTGCTTAAATATCGCAACAAACCATATATAAGCGCGTTATGCTACATATTAATCCTTAAGACTTATGCTTTTATTTCAATTTAAAAATAAGATTTTCTAGACTTACCGTTTCTTGGCTTCCTGAAACCATATCTTTTAGCGTAAAACTATTGGCCTTTAATTCTTCTTCTCCAACCAAAACAACAAAAGGAATCTCACGCTTATTGGCATAATTCATTTGCT
Organism: Winogradskyella sp.; assembly: GCF_013042245.1. Taxonomy (GTDB): domain Bacteria; phylum Bacteroidota; class Bacteroidia; order Flavobacteriales; family Flavobacteriaceae; genus Winogradskyella. Next base: position 896 of record NZ_JABDQL010000066.1, read on the forward strand.
TTTTCATTTGCTTACCAGAAATTACCCAATCTGGATATAACTCAGCATTAACGCCTTCATTTCTTAAAGCAGTAACCGCTTTTAAAGATTCTAAAGCTTCGACTTCACCAAAATTAATAAATAACACTTTAGTATTTTCTGTAACTGATTCTGGGAATAAACCCAACTCCTCAAGAACTAAGTAAATACGGTCTAGCCCAAAACTAATACCTACACCACTCATATTTTTCAGTCCAAAAACACCTGTTAAATCATCATAACGTCCTCCTCCACCAATAGAACCCATATTAACGCCTGCTGGCGCAGAGACTTCAAAAATGGCACCTGTATAATAATTTAATCCACGAGCTAAAGTCACATCTAATTGAAGCTTTGCTGTTTTTAGCTGTAATGTAGAAATAGTTTTGTTGATAAACTCTAATTCTTCAATACCTTTTAGTCCAACTTCTGAGGTATTTAAAATCTGCTTTAAACTTTCAATTTGAAAACCAAAATCACCTGATAGAACAAATAAAGGTTGAAGTTTAGCAATACCATCTTGAGAAATACCTTTAGAGAGCATTTCTTCTTTTACCTTCTCCTCTCCTATTTTATCGAGCTTATCTAAAGCGACTGTGAAATCTATTAATTTATCTTGAGCGCCAACAACCTCAGCAATACCAGATAATATTTTACGATTATTAATTTTTATGGTAACACCTTCAAGATGTAATGCTGTAAAAACACCGTCATAAAGCTGGATAAATTCTACTTCTTGAAATAAAGACCTACTTCCTATAACATCTGCATCACATTGGTAAAATTCTCTAAAACGTCCTTTTTGTGGGCGGTCGGCACGCCAAACAGGTTGTATTTGGTAACGTTTAAAAGGGAATTCTATGTCGTTTTGGTGCTGGACAACGTAACGTGCAAAAGGCACAGTTAGGTCGTAGCGCAAGGCTTTCTCTGAAATTTTTGAAGTGATAACAGTTTCTGATTTTGACTGATAATCCTCATCGGATATTTTCTTTAAATACTCACCAGAATTCAAAATCTTAAAAATCAGCCTATCACCTTCATCACCATACTTACCCATTAATGTTTCAGAGTTTTCAAAACTTGGAGTTTCAATGGGCTGAAATCCATAGACCTTAAATTGTTGCTTTATAGTTTCTATAATATAACTGCGTTTTGCAACAGTTTCTGCATTAAAATCTCTTGTGCCTTTAGGTATGCTTGGTTTCTGTGCCATATTAATATCTCACTAAGTGACAATCCTTTTTATTAATCTCAGTTTGTCACAAAAATATTATAAATTTTAGAGGCAAAGCCAAGTAATTTTAAATTTGTAGTAACTTTATTGACATTATTTAGTCTTATAGCAAACTGATCAAAATTCTAGACTTAAAAATGAAAGTTTCTCTTTTTAAAGAAAATATAAGAATTGCCCTAGGCTCCATTAAAGGCCAACTCCTAAGAACCATATTAACCGTAGTTATTATTGGTATTGGAATTATGGCTCTTGTTGGTATTTTAAGTGGCGTTTCTGCTTTAGAAAATACAATTTCAAGTGATTTCTCTTCTATGGGGTCTAATACCTTTAATATTCAGCGTTACGAGTTTAACACACAGCGTCAAAGTAGCCGTGAGCGGCAAAAGATAAATCCAGTGATTACTTACAGAAACGTAAAAGACTTTCAAGATAGCTATGATTTTCCGTTTACAAAAACGTCAGTTTCTTTTACCGGGACTAGAACTGCTGAAATAAAAACTGAATCCGATAAGACAGACCCAGAAGTCACCGTTTTAGGGGCAAATGAACATTTTTTAGAAAATTCTGGTTTGGAAATTGAAAATGGTCGTGGTTTTAATGTTTTTGATATTACAAATAATAACGCCGTTTGTGTTATTGGTAGTGACTTGGTAAAAGCCTTATTCAAAGATGTAAACCCAGTAGGGAAAATTATTAGTGTTAGAGGCTCTAAGTTTAAAGTGATTGGGCATCTTAAAGAAAAAGGAGCCACTTTTGGAAATAATCAAGATTTACGTGTTATCCTTCCTATTCAAAAAGCGCGTTCTATTTTTACAAATCCGTTTATAAATTACAACCTTAGTATTAAGGTAGATAAAAAAGACATGCTTGAAGGTGCACAAGATGATGCCGTACTAACCTTTAGAAATGTTAGAGGTCTTAATCCTGTGGAAAAAAATGACTTTGGACTAGAGCGTAGTGAAGACTTAATTAATAGAATAAGCAATATCTCTAGTTACCTCTATGTAGCTGCTTGGATAATAAGTATCATTACTATTTTCGGTTCTACAATAGCATTGATGAATATTATGCTCGTTTCTGTAAGTGAGCGTACACGAGAAATAGGTGTAAGAAAGGCACTTGGCGCAAAAAGTAAAACCATTGCAGTTCAGTTTTTTATTGAAACTGTGGTTATTGGGCAACTAGGTGCTGTTCTTGGTATTATTTTAGGAATTGGCATTGGTTGGCTTTTAGCAACTGTTTTTGAGCTGCAATTCTCGACCCCATGGTTTGCTATGTTCTGGGGCGTTACTATCGCCTTTATTGTAGCTGTAATTTCAGGTGTATATCCAGCAACTAAAGCCGCTAAACTAGACCCTATTGAATCGCTAAGGTATGAGTAATACTCTTTTACTTCTGCCCAATTAATTTCTCAAAATACTGAAACAATTCACCTTTAGTGATATTAGCACCTTGCTGAATCATTTTAAAGACGTCCATATGCTTATCGTTTGAGTAACCTTTTTTGGCATTAAAAAACTCGATACTATCAGATAACATATTATCTCTTAACCACTGAAAACCCTCCATTGTGGTTAAATTTATACTAGTGTTATTTATTTTTAGAGCAATAAGATGCATATCTTTTTCTTTGCACTTAAATAAATGCAATTGTTGTGGCGAGATGTGTTCTAAGTATTCGACCTTACTTAACACACCAAACCAAACCAAATCACTAAATACATCTAATTCCTGCTCTGCAGCTTCTGGTTTATTTTTTTTAATATCTGCCCACTCATTAGCGGTTATAGATTGTGTAGCTAAAAAATTAATAAATTCTTGGTGTAATTCTTCAAACTGTTCTTTTGTAAGTCTTGTGTATTTCATTACAAATTCACTTTATTTATTTATTGTATTATTTACAGAAAACTGCCTATCGGTTGCTAACATATCTACTCCTAGATTTAGCCAATCTTTATATAAGTTATCACCTCTCGCTTCAGCCCTTTTATCTAAGTTTCCTAAAGTACCCAACATACATAAAATATCGCTATCGTGTAGTTTTTGAAATAACGATTTATCCGAAAGGCGCGTCCCAGTAAATGCTATCATATTTTTAGTTGGGATTCCAGAATTTAAAAGTGCATCCGCTTCTCTATCATTCCGTGCTGAAAACGAAAACATCATATTTGGTACAAGAGCATAAGCTCTTTTTGCCTGAGCTAAATCATAAGTTATGATAATACAAACATCCTCTGCATCCTTCTCTTTAATAGCATTTATAACTTCGTCCTGAGGAACGCTTCGTTTTATATCTACACTTAATACCACATTATTAGATTTGCTCCACTCTAAAACATCTTTAAAAAGTGGAATTTTAAACCGAGTTTCATTTCCAAAGTCATCTACCAAATTAAAAGCTTTGAGTTGAGTATAGGTTTGGTTTTTTACTAACCCAGTTCCAGTAGTCGTTCTGTCTATTGAATTATCATGCATTAAAACCAGTTTTCCATCTTTGGTTTTAGCCACATCAATCTCGTAAATGGCATCAATCTTATCATTTACATACTTGATAGTTTCTAAACAATTTTCAGGATAGTTCTTAATTGACTTTCCTCCGCGGTGTACGCTTATTTTCGGGGCTTGATTATTTGAATACCTAAATGTCCCTAATAAAATCGATTCTTTGGTAGAAACGTCTTTTTTTTCAGTCTTGCAACCGACTAAAAGAAAACCGAATATCAATGCATGTATAAATCTCATGGTTTGGTTTTAGTTTATAAAAAAACCGTTTAGAAATTAACTAAACGGTTTTTAATAATTTTTGAATACTAACTAAGCCTCTGCGATAACCTCGAAAGTTAAATCTGCAGTCACTGAACGATGTAATCTAATCGCAGCTTCGTACTGACCTAAACGCTTAATGTTACCACCGTTGATAGAAATATACTTTTTATCAACTTCGTGACCTTCTTTTCTTAATGCGTTAGCTAAATCCATATTTGTTATCGAACCAAATAATTTGTCTCCAGCAGTAGCACCTGTACCGGCTTTAGCAGTAATTTTAACATCTAAACCTTTAATAGCTTCAGCAGTCTTCTGAGCCACATCGATTATAGATTTTTCTTTATAGGCCTTTTGCTTTAAATTTTCTGCCAAAACTTTCTTTGCAGAAACTGTAGCTAATATGGCTTGTTTTTGAGGAATTAAAAAATTTCTACCATAACCGTTCTTAACTGTTACAATATCGTCTTTAAATCCTAAATTCTCAACGTCTTGTTTTAATATAAGTTCCATAGTTATGATTATTTATTTTAATAAATCGGCTACATAAGGCATTAAAGCTAAGTGGCGAGCTCTTTTTACAGCTATAGCAACTTTTCTTTGATACTTTAATGATGTACCTGTCAGACGTCTTGGTAAAATTTTACCTTGCTCATTTATAAATCGCATTAAAAAATCTGGATCTTTATAATCAACATACTTAATTCCAGACTTTTGAAACATACAATATTTCTTTGTCTTGTTCGTATCTATATTCAGCGGAGTTAAATATCTTATTTCTCCACCGTCTTTTTTATCTTTTGATTGTTGTTCTAAAGTTGCCATAATTACGCTTTTTGTTGATCTCTTTTTCTTCTTCTTTCAGCCCAAGCCACTGCATGCTTGTCCAATTTTACAGTTAAGTATCGCATAAAACGTTCGTCACGTCTAAATTCTACTTCTAAGGAGTCAATAACTTCTCCTGGTACAGTGTATTCAAATAAGTGATAAAATCCACTCTTTTTGTTTTGGATTGGATAAGCTAACTTCTTTAAGCCCCAATCTTCTTTGGCTATCATCTTTGCTCCTTTAGAAACGAGGAAATCTTCGTATTTCTTTACTGTTTCCTTTATCTGTGGTTCAGATAAAACGGGATTTAAGATGAAAACAGTTTCATAATGATTCATAAAAAATAATTTATTGTTAAAAATGTGTGCAAAAATAACTA
>NZ_JABDQL010000039.1 GCF_013042245.1 Winogradskyella sp.
ATGCAGAGTCTTTTAATGCTAAAATTAAACTCTTTAGAGCTAACCTAAGAGGAGTAACGGACACTACTTTTTTCCTCTTTAGATTAAACAAACTCTTTGCTTAATCCCCATAAAATGAATGTGACCCCTTTAAACTCAAACTGTGCAGAAATTTTGTTATGAATACGCCTTCCTGTTTTGCTAAAATTATATGTAGCTTATAATCTTGCTTTACCGTTTTTTTGATTAGCCTTAAGGTCATAGAAGCTAATAATAAAATCTTTTCCCTTCTGTAATTCACAAAGCATACGCCACATATTCTTTGCACTTTACCCTTCTAATGTACCAAAAGCAGGGTCTTTAAAATAATATCATTATGGTAATATTTTGTCATAGCTTCCGCATCTAGATTAGCAAATGCTGTATAGAATTTGGTAACTGTTTCTTTCATTTTTAAAGCTACAAAAAATCACACTTGATCTACAACCATTTAATTATATGTTTTTTAGCACAAAAAATCTAAAATGAAGTTTTGTCCGTAAATATGTTATAGAGCTAAATCCATTTAGCTTACCCCACTTTTTATTTTAATGGATTAATTTAAAAAGAGAAAAGGCTATAAAACCCAATTTTTGGGAGATAGCATTTTTAAATTTTTAAAGCTTTAAAATTTACCCTGTCGTTTCTTCCATGTTATGATAAACATTCTGTACATCGTCATCTTCTTCGATTTTTTCGAGAAGTTTTTCGACATCTGCCATTTGCTCTGGTGTAAGTTTATTCATTACTTGTGGTATACGTTCAAAGCCAGATGATAATATTTCAATATTATTTTCTTCCAAGTAAGCCTGAATTTTACCAAAGCTTTCAAAGGGCGCATAAATCATAATACTTGTTACTTCGTTTGCATCCGCATCTTCATCAGTATCTTCAAAAATTTCTTCAACACCAAAATCTATGAGTTCTAGCTCTAATTCTTCTAAATCCAATTCGTCACCTTTAATTTTAAAGTTACACGTATGATCAAACATAAAAACTACAGATCCAGATGTACCTAAACTACCATCACACTTATTAAAGTAACTACGTACATTGGCAACAGTACGCGTATTATTATCTGTTGCAGTTTCTACCAAGATAGCAATGCCGTGTGGCGCGTAACCTTCAAAAACTACTTCCTTAAAATCGCCTTGATTTTTATCAGACGCACGCTTTATAGCTCGCTCAATGTTATCCTTAGGCATGTTTACAGATTTTGCATTCTGTATAACTGCTCTTAATCTGGAGTTGCTATCTGGGTCTGCTCCACCTTCTTTAACAGCTATTACTATATCTTTTCCTATACGTGTAAAGGCCTTGCTCATAGCAGACCAACGTTTCATTTTACGTGCTTTTCTAAATTCGAAAGCTCTTCCCATAGTGTTTAATTATAATTTAAAGTAAATAAAGCTTCAAATTTTGAAGTCGAACAAATTTAAAAAAATAGATGTTTCTCGCAAAGCCGAAACATGGCTAAAGATTGTGATTTTAAAAACTATCAATTGTAACTGACTATAGCTGTCTAATTAGTGCCTACTCATCTTCTGGCTCAACAATATGCTCTATAGCGTGCGCGAGTTTAAAATCTTTATCTGTTACACCGTCTGCATCATGAGTTGTTAAAGAAATTTTGAGAACATTGTAAACATTAGACCAATCTGGGTGATGACCTAAAGCTTCGCACTCAAAGGCTATGCGGCTCATGGCACTAAAGCAGTCTTTAAAATTTTCAAATTCAAATTCTGCATGGATGGCATTATCAAAATAATCCCACATAGGAAGTTGCAATAATTTCTTTTCTATTGTGTTTTCGTCGAGTTTATTCATAAATCTAAAGTTAAAACTTTTAGTTTAAGCAAACAATTATTTTTTAAGTTCTTCTAAAACCTTATAACTTGTAATTTGAAGATGTTTTGGTAATAGATTGTATTTTGGTAAAACTGCTAGATATCTATCGTCATTTGTTGTGTAGACATTTTTGAAAGATACTTTGTTTGTAAACAAGTGAGAAGTTAATTCTTTTATAAACTCATCGTGGTGTACTAAATCTGTACTTCCTAAATGAAACACACCTGACTTATTTCTATTTATAATATAATGAATTTGCTGTGTTACTTTTTTATCAAGAGTTACATTCATTATTAAGTTCGGGAAAATTTCTACGGATTCTTTCTCTGAAATAAGCTGCTTCATTTCTGATATTCTAGGACAGTTGTTTCCAAAAACCATAGGTAAACGCAAAATTACGTATTGTCGTTTAGGCATTCGCATGAGCATGTTTTCAATTTTTATCTTAAAATGGCCGTATATGCTATGACTAAGAGTTTTGTCTGTTTCATAGCTTGGGTATTTACTGTAAGCATCAAAAGCATTTGCCGAAGACATAAATATAATTTTACTATTATGCTCTAATGCGTATTCTGTTAGATGTCCGTGAGCAATGGTTTGGGCATGGAAGTTGCCACGTAAGGCTGAAATGATAATATCAGGGTTGGTTACTTCTAAAATTTTGTAGAGGTCATCTTCTTCAACATTGTAATGAAAAAAGTGCTTATTCTTTTCATATTCTTTTTTAGCCGAAAAGTATGTACCATAAGTATTAAAGTAGGAGCAGAGTTCTTTGTAGATAGAACTACCTAAATAGCCACTAGCTCCAAGTACAAGTATTCTATATTTCTTTTCAATCTTCTTCATTAATCTTACAACGCTCAGAATAAGAATTTAGCTTTTGTAAAATGGTAATTTTACAACTGTAGCCGGAATTGCTTTTTTACGAACTTGAATATTGATTTTGCTATCTGCAGAGGCAAACACACGCGGCACATAGCCTAAGCCAATACCAATACCCAAACTAGGACTCATGGTCCCAGAAGTAACGCGACCAATAGTTTTACCAGAACCATCTACAATATCATAGCCGTGACGGGGAATACCACGCTCGTCCATTTTAAAGGCAACTAATCGGTTCTCTGGTTTACGCTCTTTTTCGGCTTTTAAGGCTTTACTATTAGTAAACTCTTTATTGAATTTACAAACCCAACTTAAACCAGCTTCTATAGGAGACGTTGTATCATCGATATCATTACCGTAAAGACAGTAACCCATTTCTAGTCTAAGTGTATCTCTAGCTGCCAAACCAATAGGTTTGATGCCAAAATCTGCTCCAGCCTCTAGGACCTTGTCCCAAACTTGTTTTACTTCAGAATTCTTACAATAAATTTCAAATCCACCACTGCCTGTGTAACCTGTTGCAGAAATAATTATGTGTTTAATCCCTGCAAAATCACCAACTACAAAATTGTAAAAGGAGATTTCTGATAAATCATGACTCGATAACGACTGCATAGCTTCAATGGCTTTGGGACCTTGGATAGCTAATAAAGAATAGTCTTCACTTAAATCGCGCATCTCAGCACCAACATCATTTTTGGACGAAATCCAGTTCCAATCTTTTTCAATATTACTTGCGTTTACAACAAGTAAATAAGTCTCATCTTTGATTTTGTAAATGATTAAATCGTCAACTATACCACCATCATCGTTTGGTAAGCAACTATATTGCGCTTTACCAATTTCTAATTTACTCGCATCGTTACTCGATACCTTTTGGATTAAATCTAAGGCGTTTGGGCCTTCAATTAAAAACTCACCCATATGCGACACGTCAAAAACACCAACGGAGTTTCTTACAGTTTCATGTTCTATATTAACGCCTTGGTATTGTACAGGCATATTGTAACCAGCAAAAGGAACCATTTTTGCACCTAAAGCTTCGTGAGTAGCGGATAATGCGGTATTTTTCATGTTATGATATTCAAAAATTTGAAGTGCTAAATTAAGAGTTTTAGCGGAGTTTTTATAGCTATTTAATGACTTTTAAGGTTTTACACTTTCCCAATACTTGTAGAGACTTTTTTGATAAGTTTTGTATTGTTCAGGAATGTTTTTTAGAGTAATCATAGAAACTAAACCACTATGGACTAAAGTACCATAGGTTTGTTACTGACTAAAGTCAGCAGTACGTGATTACTCAAGTATGAAATTTTCACTATCATTTTCAGATTTCCTGTGATGTTCTAAATACTCATT